>CAKURW010000003.1 GCA_934675795.1 uncultured Collinsella sp. | reverse complement strand
GGCAACCGCGGTAACGACCGCGGCGGTCGCGGTGGCGATCGTGGCGGCCGCAACGGCGGCGGCTTCCGCGGCAACCGCTTCTAGTTGGGTTACGCGGTTTTACCAAACCGCGTAACTAGTTGACGCTGCGCGCCCACCAGAGCGACAACTTGTCATTCAAAGAGGACGGCATGACCAGAAGGTCTATGCCGTCCTCTTTTCATGCCAATTTGTTCGCTCTGGTGGGCGCTCGCTGTCGGTGCCAAAACATCGACATTGCCATGATCCAGACCTGCTAAAAGATAGTCGTTGGGGACGTTCTTGTTTGACTAGTCGTTTAAGAACACCCAACGACTACATAGCATGAGAGTTGATAATCTCCCGGTATGAGCCCATATTCATGCTCAAGGTGGGAGATTATCCACTCTCGTTTCGTTTGTTGATTTCGATGCCTACATTTGTAGGAACAGTTCGTGGAGGCGGGTGTCTTCGTCGAGTTCGGGGTGGAAGGTTACGCCGAGCTGGTTGCCCTGGCGCGCGGCGACGATACGGCCGTCGACTTTCGCTAAGGCCTTTGCGTCGCCGTGGACCTCGACGATGCGGGGCGCGCGGATAAACGTCAGCGGCACTTCACCGTCGATGCCAGCTACCTGCCCCTTGGTTCGAAAACTGCCGAGCTGCCTGCCGTAGGCATTGCGCTCAACGAGCACATCCATGGTTGCCAGGCGCGGCGTGCCCTTATCGTCATGGGCGGCAAGGTCGTGAGCCAGCAGAATCAGGCCGGCGCAGGTGCCCAGGACGGGCATGCCTTCAACAATGCGGGTGCGAAGCTCCTCGAGCATGCCCAACTCATCAAGCAGCTTCCCTTGAACGGTAGACTCGCCGCCGGGAAGTACCAGACGGTCAAAGTCCTGCTTCAAATCAGCCGCCTGCCTCAACTCTATACAACGTGCGCCCAGCTCGGACAGCCTCGCCTCGTGCTCGGCAAAAGCGCCTTGGACCGCCAGCACGGCGACCGTTTGGTCTGCATAATCGCTCATGTGCGATCCTTTCTGCTGGACTAGCGCCCGCGCTCTTCCATGATAATCTCGATCTCGTCGGCGTTGATGCCCACCATGGCCTCGCCCAGGTCCTCCGAAAGCTCGGCGATGAGCTTGGCATCGGTGAAGTTTGCCACGGCCTTGACGATGGCGGCGGCGCGCTTGGCGGGGTCGCCGCTCTTAAAGATGCCCGAGCCGACAAAGACGCCTTCGGCGCCCAGCTGCATCATCAGCGCGGCGTCGGCGGGGGTCGCTACGCCGCCAGCGGCAAAGTTCACGACGGGAAGCTTACCCGCGGCATGGACCTCGCGCACCAGCTCGACCGGAACCTGTAGTTGCTTGGCTGCCTCAAAGAGCTCGTCGTCGCGCAGGGCAACTACGTCGCGGATCTGCTTTTGGATTTTGCGCATGTGACGCACGGCCTGAACGACGTCGCCCGTACCCGGCTCACCCTTGGTGCGAATCATCGTGGCGCCTTCGGCAACACGGCGCAGCGCCTCGCCCAGATCACGGGCGCCGCAGACAAACGGCACGTCAAACTGGGTCTTGTCGATATGATAGACGTCGTCGGCGGGGGAGAGAACCTCGGACTCATCGATGTAGTCGATCTCGATGGCCTGAAGGACCTGCGCCTCGACGATGTGACCGATGCGGCACTTGGCCATGACGGGGATGGAGACGGCCTCCTGGATGCCCTTGATCATCTTGGGGTCGCTCATGCGCGAGACGCCGCCTGCGGCACGGATGTCGGCCGGGATGCGCTCGAGAGCCATGACGGCGCAGGCGCCTGCCTCCTCGGCGATGCGCGCCTGCTCGGGCGTGGTGACGTCCATGATGACGCCACCCTTGAGCATCTGCGCGAGCTCGCGATTGAGTTTGACGCGATCGGTCTTGCTAGTCTGTTCTGCCATGGTTGCTCCCTTGGTTGGCATGTGCATTGCTTGACGGAACATCCTATCGGGGAGCTGGGTATGGCGAAATACTCAGTTTTCGAGATAATTACAAGGTCAGACTAATACCAGATTGAATTACCCGATAAGGTCAGGTGACAAACTCATGCTCGACTACAATTTGGAACAACGCGGCGAAGCATCGCTCTATGAGTATGTTTACCAGCAAATTCGAAATGATATTGTTGCTGGCCGTATTGCGGCGGGAGAACATCTGCCGTCTAAGCGCGCCTTTGCCAGTCATCTGGGAATCAGTGTCATTACTATCGAGAATGCATATAGCCAGCTACTTGCCGAGGGCTATATTTGCTCAAAGCCGCGTCGTGGCTACTACGCTTGCGAGCTTCCGGATGCACCGGTTTTGGCTTCGGCTGCGGAGGGCATCGACCGAGATGCCGTCTCTGTGGGCCCCAGCGTGCATGATGTCAACGGACAGGTTGAGCTGTTCGATGCACTTTCTCCTTCCGCTTTGGAGGCGGCGCGGCTTTGGCAAAGTGCGCTACGGGCGACGCTGGCATCCGAAGACGAGCGCGAAATCTTTTCGCCCGCACCGGCGCAGGGCACTGCTCGGCTGCGACGCGCAATTGCTCACCATCTGCGCGGGACAAGGGGTATGAATGTCGACCCCAACAACATCGTTATCGGTGCGGGCGCCCAGCTGCTCGATACCATGTTGGTTCAGTTGCTTGGCGCGGACAAGGTGTATGCCGTTGAGGATCCGGGCTATTTGCGCCTGACGCGCATCTATCAGGCTATGGGCTGCCAAGTACGACATATCCCGTTGGATGACGACGGCGTGGACCTGAGCGCTCTGCAGAAAACTGGGACCGATGTCCTTCACCTTATGCCGTCCCATCAGTATCCCACCGGTCTTGTGACGAGCATTGCGCGTCGCTATGCGCTGCTGAGCTGGGCCGCCGAGCGACCAGGTCGGTACCTCATCGAAGATGACTTTGATTGTGAGTTTCGCCTTGCCGGCAAGCCAATTCCCGCGCTCGCGTCGATCGATGCCTCCCAGTCGGTTATCTACACCAACACGTTTTCGAAGAGCCTGTCATCGGCGTTGCGTCTAGCGTACATGGTGCTGCCCGATGAGCTAATGGAGCGGTTTAGGCGCAACCTTGGTTTTTACGCCTCGTCGGTGAGTTCTGTTGACCAGGTCGCTTTGGCTCGTTTGCTGGAATCGGGTGATTACGAGCGACATGTGAACCGCGTGCGCGTTCGTGCTCGTGAGGCGCGTGATGGCCTGACGTCGCTTGTACGGAAGGCATTTCCGGCAGGGGAGGTCTCGATCGAGCAGGCAGATGCGGGCCTTTACTGTACCGTGGTTGCGGAGCGTGGAACGGGCGGAAGCTCTTTTGCGCAGGCTCTCGCGCGCTCGAGCATCCCTTTTGTCGATATCAGTGACTGTTATTGGTGTGCCGATGGCGCATCTGTCCCTGAAAACTCAACTCAAATTCTTGTCCAGTATGACGATCTGAGTCCAAAAGTGCTAACTACCTTGGAATTGCAGCTAATGGGGGGCACTCTGCAACCTAAGTGAGTAGACTTTTAGCACTTTGGCGACCAGGAAGTTTTGTAACAAGCTATCTACCTGCGGTTTTGAAAAGCAGGATGACCGGCCTGCTCGGGATGTTCAAAAAAGTCTACTCACTTGCCGCGCAAAGCTCCTGCATGAGAAAAAAATGGGGTTTTCAACAGGGCTTCGTCCAGCTCTTGGCAAGCTTTTGGCCAGTTGGGGAGGGCTGTTGAAAACTTTGCAGTCCGTTCGGCGCCATTTTTGGTGCGTTCGCGCCAATGCGTGACTGACTGGGTTGAAATTCGTGTTTTCCTGTGCCTATGAAGGATCTACTTTGTGACATATCGGCTTTTAGGTACTGGCGTTTGCCTCCTCAAGTCCGCGCTTTGTGTCCGCCGCTTCCACGACCGGAAAAAGACCGGCAGCGATATGATCTCGCCCGCAACCCGACGGCTGCGGTCGCGCTCGGTTTTCCGTTGTATACATTGGTTCGGACGAGAAACAAACGGACTTGTCCTGCCAGCATTAGGCAGCGGCTGTTTCTTGGTGAGCTCCCCAGGGAATCCGTGCTGGAAACGGAGCATGGGTTTTTGGTTACGTCTCCTCTACTGACGGCATTCATCATGTCGCGGCATCTGACGGATCTTCAGCTTCTTTTTGTGTTGGCGGAGATGTGCGGCCTGTTTGCGGTGTGTGCTCTGCCGGCGGCACTTGAGGCGGAGCTTACGCGTGCAATTGATTCGGGCGCGATTTCGACAACGTTCGGTTGGGTGCGCTGCCCGTCCGAGGACGGCGCCACTTCAAATTTATGGCGTCGAGACGCTTTGGTTTTGGGCGGAGACCTTGACCGTTTTTGTTCAGATGTTTGCGGGATGCGTTACGGCAATAGATTTATGGCGGTATCGCAACTCGTCCCATTGGGTGCCGCGTCGCCTTTTGAGGTCGAGGCGTATTTGTTGCTCGGGCTGCCGCGAGCCCTGGGAGGCGAAGGGTTTTGCGGTATAGAGCTCAATGTCGAAGTGACGTTAAGCACAAGTGCTCGAGCGATTGTGGGAAAGTCCCGTGTATATATTGACCTGCTACTTTCTTCGCCGGACGGCAGGCGACAGGTGGCCATTGAATGTCAGGGAAAGGCCTCGCACGGACGCGCAGGGGATGGCTTGCGTGACGCCGATCGCATGACGGCCCTTCAGGCCATGGGCTACGATGTACTTCTCCTGACACACAGACAGATATCCGATGAGGATAGATTCCGCGCGATTGTTAAGGCCGTATGCAGGATGCTCGATGCTGAATATCGTGATAAAAGCCCAGATGAGCAAAGGGCTGAGACATTACTCCGGTCTGAACTATTCGTTGACTGGACAAAATTGGGAGTAATCGACGGAAAGATGCCCGTTAGACGCAAAACAGCTCGATCGTGGACGGCTGCGGTTCTAAGTGAGTAGACTTTTGGCACTTTGGCGACCAGGCCGTTTTGCAACAAGTCATTTACCTGCGGCTTTATAAAGCAATATGGTTGGTGTGCTCGGCAAGTTTCAAAAAGTCTACTCACTTAGTTTTTGACGAGAAGCCGATGCCTAAGGCGGTCCTATTTCAGGGCGTTAACGAGTCCTCGAGACACAAAAAGGCCCGAACCATGCGGTCCGGGCCTTATCGAGCTAGAGATTGTCTCTCAGGCGGCTGGCTTAGCCAAAGTAGCGCTTGAGCAGGCCGGCGAAAGCCTTGCCGTGGCGAGCCTCGTCGCGAGCCATCTCATGCACGGTATCGTGGATGGCATCGAGGCCAGCGGCCTTGGCGCGTTTGGCAAGATCAGTCTTGCCGGCGGTGGCACCGTTCTCGGCCTCAACGCGCATCTCGAGGTTCTTCTTGGTGGAGTCGGTCACGACCTCGCCCAGGAGCTCGGCGAACTTGGCGGCATGCTCGGCCTCCTCGTGGGCAGCCTTCTCCCAGTACAGGCCGATCTCGGGGTAGCCCTCGCGATGGGCGACGCGAGCCATGGCCAGGTACATACCGACCTCGGAGCACTCGCCCTCAAAGTTGGCGCGCAGGTCGGCAACGATGTCCTCGGAGACGCCCTCCATCTTGGCGACGCCCACGACGTGCTCGGCAGCCCACTCGAGCTGGCCCTCCTCCTGCTTCAGGAAACGAGAACCGGGAACGCCGCACTGGGGGCACTTAAAATCCTCGGGCAGCTGGTCGCCGTCGAACTCTTCCACATAACCGCAAACGGGGCAAACAAACTTCATGATTCGATCCTTTCGATCGATGGCGATTGCGCGCTCGTCCGGTCCCGTAAGGGCCCTCTCCGGACGTGCGTCTTGACGTGTTCTATTATCCATAAATGCAACCAAATGTGAAGCCTATTAGGAATGATTTTTAATAAAACAATTTTGAGATATGAAGATGTTGATTGATTAACGATTAGGAGGCCGTCTGCGATCTCTGCTGAGTACAATCGGGCGAGCAAATGTTGACCTATCAACAAATGAAGGAGTTTCCTTTATGCATCTAGCCCGTCGTGCCTGGTGCCGAACATATCAGACGGTTTTTCGCATTGCATTGCCGATCCTGCCCTATACCGAGCCACGCATTTTGGAGCATGCCGAGGATGTGCCCGCGGTGCTTCAAAAGCGCTCGATCCAGAAGGTCCTTATCGTGACAGACCCTGGTATTGCACGTTTGGGGCTCACGGCATCACTCGAGCGCGCGCTTACGGCTCAGGGGATTGCCGTTACGGTCTATGCCGAAACGCGTGCGAACCCCACGGTCTCGAATGTGGAGGAAGCGGCGGCGCTGTATCGCGAGAACGACTGCCGGGCCATTATCGGCTTTGGTGGCGGTTCGGCCATGGACTGCGCCAAGGGTGTGGGGGCGCGCATTGCGCAGCCAAACAAGCCCATCAACAAGATGCGCGGCCTGTTGCGCGTCCACCGTCGTCTGCCGCTGCTTATTGCGGTTCCCACTACCGCCGGTACGGGAAGCGAAGTCACGCTCGCGGCGGTTATCACCGATGTCGAGACACACTACAAGTATCCCATTAACGACTTTGTGCTTATCCCGCGCTTTGCGGTCCACGACCCCGAGTTTACGCGCGCGTTGCCGGCGTCCATTACGGGGCAGACGGGTATGGATGCCCTGACGCATGCTGTCGAGGCCTTTATCGGCCGTAGCACCACGCCCTACACGCGCAAGATGGCGCGTCAGGCGGTGCAGCTCATCCACGACAATTTGCTCGAGGCCTATGAGTATGGCGACAACATGCGTGCGCGCCGCAATATGCTTTCGGCGGCGTATAAGGCGGGTGTTGCCTTTACGCGCTCTTATGTTGGATACGTTCATGCCATCGCACACAGCTTGGGCGGGCGTTACGGGATTCCGCACGGTTTGGCCAACGCGATCATCCTGCCGCACATGCTTCGCGCTTATGGTGACGCCGCCGCCCCCAAGCTTGCCGATCTTGCTCGCATGGCGGGCGTTGCGCCGGCTACCGCGCGGGACAGTCTTGCAGCCGAGGCCTTTATCGATTGGGTCGACCGCATGAACGAGGCCCTGGGAATCCCCAAATATGTCTTGGGCATTCGCCGCTCCGACATTCCCGAGATGGCGGCGCATGCCGATGTCGAGGCCAATCCCCTGTACCCCGTTCCACTTTTGATGGACCGTTTGGAGCTCGAGCGTATGTACGAAGTTGTTGCAGGTGGTATGTTTGAGGACGAGAGCTAGGAGGTTGCCATGAACACCGAGGAAATTGCGCGCATCGTCGGCGATCAGCGCACCTACTTTAAGACGCGCGCTACGTTTGATGTCGATGCTCGACGTCGCGCGCTCGTGAGTTTACGCGATGCGGTGCGGGCGCACGAGGCCGATATTGCCCATGCGCTCAAGACCGATTTGGGAAAGTCGCATGACGAGGCATATATGTGCGAGATCGGCACGTCGCTTTCCGAGATTCGTCATCAGATCGCTCATGTGGCTCGATGGAGTCGTCCGCGCCTGCGTCCGTGTGATCTCGCTAACGCCGTGAGCGTGTGCAAAACGCAAGCCGTGCCCTATGGCGTCACGCTCATCATGGCGCCCTGGAACTATCCGTTTTTGCTGACGCTCGAGCCGCTCGCTGGCGCGCTCGCTGCAGGTAACACCGTGGTCATCAAGCCGAGCGCCTATGCGCCGGCTTCGAGCGCGGTGCTCAGGCAGATTTGCGAGGAAGCATTTGATCCGCGCCTAGTGACGGTCGTCGAAGGCGGGCGTGCCGAGAACGAAGCGTTGCTCGACGAGTGCTGGGACAAGATCTTCTTTACCGGTAGCGTTCCGGTCGGCAAGCTCGTCATGGAGCGCGCGAGCAAAAACCTCACGCCTGTGACGCTTGAGCTGGGCGGCAAGAGCCCCTGCATCGTGGACGCGACGGCAAACTTGAAAGTCGCGGCACGCCGTATCGCATTTGGTAAATGGCTCAACGTGGGCCAGACCTGTGTAGCGCCCGACTACCTGCTGGTCGATACGCGCGTGCACGATGAGCTGTTGGGCCTCATCAAGGAGGAGGTCCGTCGCATGTTTGGCGAGCACCCGCTCGACAACGAGAACTACGGTCATATTGTCAACGCCAAGCATTTTGCGCGCGTGCGTGGGCTAATCGATCCCGATAAGGTTGTGCTGGGAAGCACGGCGCGCGAGTCGTCGCTCAAGATTGAGCCGACGATCCTAGACGGCGTGACCCCCGATGACGCCGTGATGCAGGAGGAGATTTTCGGCCCCATCTTGCCGGTGCTGACGTTTGAGAGCCTAGACGAGGCCGAGGCGTTCATCACGGATCGTCCGACGCCGCTGGCCCTGTATGTCTTTAGCCAGGACCGTGCGGCTCAGCAGCGCTTTGTGCGCTACGTGCCCTTTGGCGGCGGCTGCGTCAACGACACCATCATGCATTTGGCTACGAGCCATATGGGCTTTGGCGGCATGGGTGCGAGCGGTATGGGTCAGTACCATGGCCGCGAGAGCTTCGATACGTTTAGCCACAAGAAGAGCATCGTGAACAAGGCAACCTGGCTGGACGTGCCGTTTCGGTATGCGCCCTACGCAAGCTGGAAGCACAAATTCGTGCGCATGTTTGTGCATTAGAAAAGGGCGCAGGTAATACGAACAAGTGTTCCTATTACCTGCATTTTGCGTTAGACTACTGTTATGGAGCACGGATGGGCCAACTCCCTTTAGAAGGGATTTGGTATGAACGTAAGCGATGTTATTTCGTTATTGGCGTTGTTGATTGCGGCTATCGAACTCGGTCTGTTTATCGGCCGAATGAAATAGCCGCCCCCGCGTAAGCGAAGACGGCCACTTCTCACGATGAAAACGTGTATCGGAGTTGGCAAGACCCGCTGCAACGGGTGCCATCCGTACTCCTATCTTATCTGCAAGCGCTCTGTCTCGCAAGCGTTGCGAGACAGAGCGCTTGAAAGACGCAGGCAGGATGAATTTGTGTCCGCGCGAGTTCGTAGACTTCTCTGTAAGGTTAAACGCCGGGTATTCCGGCTGTTAGAGGAGTTGCCATGTACGAGCCTTCACGTGTTCTTTTGTCGTTTCATATTGCAGGATTTCAATATGCCGACGGCGCTTTGGTCCTAGGCGATCTTAAAGCGGGCGATAAACTGACGCTGTGCGCCGAGCGCGATAATCCCCATGACCCCGAGGCGGTTGCAATCTACTATGGCAAGACCAAACTTGGCTATGTTCCGGGAAACGAGGCCGGCCCGCTGTCCTTGATGATGTATTACGGCCATGAGGGCGTATTTGAGGCCCGCGTGCAACAGGTCGCTCCCGAGCGCAGCCCGTGGCATCAGGTGCGCGTTGGCCTCTACGTGGTGGACGCTCGCTAATCGGCAAGGGAGGCGGCCATGTTTGATGGCGATGATCTGTTCGATCTGACAGACGATCCGTTTGAGTGGGATATGCTACTCGATGACGATGAGTTGGAGCAGGATCGTAAGAAGCGCCAGGACAAGAACGCCCGGGGTGACGCTTCGAAAAAGCAAGACAAACGCCGCCGCGGACTGTTCGGCGGGCTCTTTGGATAACCGCCGCATCGCTGCGTCTGTATACTTAGCACGAGTTGAACACGTTGCGAAATGAGGACACAGACGATGATGTGGTTTACCGCCGACTTGCACCTGGGCGATACGAATATCTTGCACGACATGGACCGACCGTTTGGCTCGGCCGAGGAGATGAACCGCAAGGTCATCGATGCCATCAATGAGTGCGTGGCTGCGGATGACCGTCTCTACATCCTGGGAGACTTTACCTATCGTTTGCCCCTGGCGGAGGCGGTGCGCCTGCGCGAGCGTATCGAATGCAAGAATGTGACGCTCATCCGCGGTAACCATGACGGCGACTGGGAAGATTCCGACGTACCGCAGATTTGGGAAGACGTGCGCGATTACCTGGAGATTGCTCCCGGCTATGCCAAGGGCCATCGTCTGGTTATGAGCCACTACCCCATGCTTAGCTGGAATGGCAAGGCGCGTGGTGCCATCATGCTGCACGGGCATATCCACAGCAGGGGAGACCGCACCAACGCGCGCAACCGCGATCGCGAGCGCCCCATTTACCGCTACGATGTCGGTCTCGATGCCAACGAGTACAGGCCCATAAGCCGCGATCAAATCCTTGGCTTTTTTGGACTGTAATTCGAGGTGCAGGTAGAATGAACGCGCCGTGTGGATGGTCTACGCGGCGTGTGTTTGCGGGAACGGTGATTCCATGAGGGCTATCCAGCGCATTAACCACAACGCTGCCATCTGCGAAGATGGTGCGGGGCGCCAGCTTATCGCGTTGGGTCGTGGTATCGGTTTTGGCGACATGCCGCACGAGGTCGATCTTGACGTTATTACGCGTACCTTTTACGGCATCGATTCAAAGTATCTGGCGTTCATCGACGAGGTCGACCCCGAGGTGCTTGAGTTTTCTGCTCAGCTGGCAGATATTGCGACCGGACAGCTTTCGTACGAATTGAGTCCTAATCTGCCCATTACGCTGGCAGATCATATCCAGTTTGCCATTAAGCGCGCCCGCGAACATATGGTGGTGTCGTTGCCGCTCAAGCGCGATCTGGAGCAGCTGCATCCTATTGAGTATCGATTGGGCGAGTTAGCCGTTCGCGGCATTAAGAAAACTTTTGCCGTTCGCATGCCCCAGAGTGAGGCCGCGGGTATCGCCATGTCGATTATCAATGCGGCGATTAAGCCGAGCGAGCGGCGCGTGCTTGCCGAGCAGCACGAGGAGCATCTCCTCGATATGACGGTTGCGATTATTCAAGAAGAGTTGGGCGTGACAGTCGATCGCTCGTCGTTTGCCTTTACTCGCTTTGCCACCCATGTGCGCTATCTGCTCGATCGCGTGGCAAAGAAAGAGCCGATTGACACCGAGAATTCCGGTCTTTACGACGTGCTCGTGGAGCAATATCCTGCGGCATCGCGCTGCGCTCATCGTATCGACGCTCTGATTCAAGAGGCCTTTGGCGAGCCATTGGCCCAAGAAGAGCTCGTCTATCTGATCATGCATGTGAATCGTGTGGCTCCCGCAAGCTTGAATAAATAGGGTCTCTGGCGTTTTATTTCCGTCGTAGTGACCGTTCGCGGACTGTTTGCTACCGTTCGTCGGCAATCTGGGTCACGGAGAACGTATCTGCCGCATATACTCGCCGTGTTTTGGGTGTTACTCACGGCGCAGCTCCGAGAGGCACTACCGATTCTGTCGAGGCCCCCATTGGGTCTCTGTCGGTTGTGCGCGGGGCTTTTTTCATGTCGATCCACCCGGGAATCACATGTAATCAAATCTCTTGCCAACGGGCATCGCGTGCTGCGCAGGCGCGAGCAGAATCGTGCGTCTTGGCGCTGTGAAACCCCACGGGCTTTTAGTTGGAAGAGAAGGGATTCGACATGGCTGTCGATAACAAGAAGATTGCCGAGGACGTGCTTGCTGCCATCGGCGGCGCCTCCAATGTAACGAACGCGACGCACTGCATGACCCGCCTGCGTCTGAACCTTAAGGATCAGTCCATCCCCAATGACGATGAAGTTAAGAAGATCAAGGGCGTACTGGGTGCCCAGTGGTCTGGCGGCCAATATCAGGTCATCATCGGTCAGAACGTGCCGAAGGTCTATGACGCCGCCATTGCGTTGGGCGTCAAGGGCGAAGGCTCCATTGACGAGAGCCTCGATGGCGGCGCCAAGGAGCCGCTGACGCTCAAGACCGCGGGCAGTAAGACCCTCAACTACCTGTCCAAGACCATGGTCATGACGATCCCCATTATCATGGGTGCTGCCATGTTCCGTACTATCGCCGTGGTTTGCGGTGACGGCATGCTCGGCATTTGGTCTGCCGATTCCGACATCTACAACTTCTTCTACAACTGGATTTACAACGCCGGTTATTACTTCCTTCCCGTTTATTTGGGTTGGGCTGCTGCGAAGCAGCTTGGCTGCAGCCAGCCGCTCGGCATGATGCTCGGCGGTGTGCTCATTGCCCCCGAGCTCATGACGATGGTCAACGCTGCAGCGGATTCGGGCGTAACGACCACCATGGTCTACGGCGTGCTGCCGGCCCAGCTGAACAACTATTCCTCCACCGTGCTCCCCATGGTTCTGTCCATGCCGGTACTCATGGTCGTCGAGAAGTTCATGAAGAAGATCATTCCTGACATGCTCTCTACGGTGTTTGTGCCCGTGTGCACCCTGGCCGTCATGGTTCCCGTGTCGCTGTGCGCTCTGGCTCCGATCGGCTCTATCCTGGGTAGCGTGGTTGGCAACTTCATGTTCGGCCTTGGCAACGCCGGCGGCATCGTCACGATCCTCTCCCTCGTCGCCATTGCCGCGCTTTGGGAATTCCTGGTTATGACCGGTATGCACCATGTCCTGCTTACCCTTGGTATTGTGCAGGTGCTCACGATGGGATCTGACTCCTGCGTTATGGTTGCGGCCGGTATCGCTCAGTTCGCTACGTGGGGCATGGCCTTCGGTGCCTTCCTGCGCCTTAAGGAGACCGATGAAAAGGGCGCCATGCTTGGTTTCTCGCTATCCGGCATTGTCGGTGGCGTGACGGAGCCCGCACTGTATGGCTGCGGCTTTAAGTACACCCGCTGTTTGGGTGCCATGGTTGCCGGCGGTGCTCTCGGTGGCCTGATCGCAGCTCTTACTAATGTGACGCTGTATGTTCTGGGCGCGTCCAATATTCTGTGCGTCACCGGTTTTGTTGCCGGCGGAACCGCTAATCTCGTCTGGGGATGCGTTGCGTGCGGCGTCGCATTTGTTGCCGCCGCCGCCATCGCCTACCTCTTTGGCTTTACCAAGGAGCAGCTCGAGGAAGATGCTGCTGCCGCTAAGGCTTAAGGCATCTGTTTGGGCAGGATAATTACCTAGGGCACTTGGTTGCACTCCAAGTGTCCTTTTCCATAGATTGGAGTCGTTATGAAGCAATTGCTTATTCGCGCCGATGATATCGGTTATTCGTACGCCGTTGACTTGGGGATTGCCCGCAGCGTCAACGAGGGCCTGGTGCGCTCGGCGGGCCTTATGCCCAATATGCCCGAGGCAGAGCGTGGCTGGTCGCTCGTGGCGGATGCCGGCATTGCGGTGGGCCAGCATACCAACGTGTGCTTGGGCAAACCGTGCGCCGACCCGGCGCTCATCCCGAGCATGCTCAACGAGAACGGCGAGTTCCATAGCAGTCGTACCTTCCGCGAGCACTTTAAGCGTGGCGAGGAACTGATTGACTTCGACGAGGCCTGCATCGAGATTCGTGCGCAGCATGACCGCTTTGTCGAGATTGTGGGTCGCGAGCCCGACTACTTTGAAGCCCATGCCGTCATGAGCAAAAACCTTAACCGAGCAATCTCGGCGGTTGCCCAGGAGCTGGGCCTTAAGGAGCAAAAGGCGAGCTTCGACCCCACGGCGGTGGTGCGTTGCGGAAATACTGATCTGCGCGCGGTGATGCATTCGATGGAGCCGGGCTACGAGCCAAAAGACTCGATTATGCAGACGGTTCGCGAGATGTCCGACGGCGAGACGGTCGTCTTTGTGTGCCACCCGGGCTATCTTGATCGTTTTATCCTCGAGAACAGCTCGCTTACGGTCGATCGTACCAAGGAAGTCGATGCGCTGATCGATCCTGAGCTGCGCGCTTGGCTTGAGTCCCAACCCGATCTTCGCCTGATTGATTACCGCGACCTGTAAGGGCCCATGCCACCACAAAGGGGACAGGCACCTTTGTGGTGGTTCTGGCGCCGTTGCCATTATGGCGGCGGCGCCTTTTTTGTCCGCGCGGCGCGGTAGAGTGTAGCCGGTTGATATTTGCGTCCATCGAGGAGCTGCTATGAACGAGATCAAGTGCCCGCATTGCGGCGAAGTTTTTAAGGTCGATGCATCCGGCTATGCGGATATCGTCAAGCAGGTGCGCGATGCCGAGTTCTCGCGCGACCTGGATGAGCGTGTGAAGGCAGTCCAGCGTGAGGGTGAGCAGGCGCTGGAGCTTGAGCGCTCGCGTTCGACGGCTGCCTTGCAACAGGCAGAGTCTCAGCGCAATGCCCAGCTTGTCGAGCAGAAGAACACTGCGGATCAGAAACTGGCGCAAGAGGTTGCCAAGCGCGATGCTGAGCTTGCCGAGCTGCGCGCTAAGCTCGAGGGCGCTGCCGCAGAGCGCGAGAGTGCAAGCCAGCGCGCGGCGGTTGAGGCACGAGCCAATGCTCAAAAAGAGAATGCCGAACTCCAGCGTGAGATTGATAGCCTGCGTGCGCAGCTTGGGCGCAAAGATGACGAAGCAAAGCTTGCCGAGTCGGCGGCGCGCAACGCTGCTCAAAACGATTTAGCTGCGCGCGACGCTCAGATTGCTGAGCTGCAGGCCAGGCTCGCCGCGGCGGACAAAGCCCAGGAGATGGCGCTTGCCGCTGCCGCGGCAGAGTCGCAGCGTGAGCTCGATGCCGCTCGCAGCGAGGCCGAGCGCGCGCTTACTGACTATCGCGCGAAGGCGCAGGAGAAGTTTTCCGCCGCAAAGGCTCAGTCCGAGCAAGAGGCCGAGGGCCTGCGTGCCCAGCTGCGCGAGCAGGAACTGATGGCAAAAATGAACCTGTCAGAGGCGGTCGCCGCGGCGGAGCGAGAGCGCGATGAGGCACGTGCCAAACTGACGAGCGAGCTGGCTGTGCGCGATTCTCGCGAGGAACAGGCCAAGGCGGCACACGAGCTCGAGCTTGCGCAGGCCAAGCGTGCGAGCGATGACCTGATTCGCTACAAGGATGAAGAGATCGAGCGCCTTAAGGACATGAAGGTCCGCCTGTCCACCAAGATGGTGGGCGAGTCGCTCGAGCAGCACTGCGAGACCGAGTTTAACCGTCTGCGCATGACGGCATTTCCTAACGCGTACTTCGAGAAAGATAACGATGCGTCCGAGGGTACCAAGGGCGACTTTATCTTCCGCGAGTGCGACGCGAGCGGCAACGAGGTCATTTCGATTATGTTCGAGATGAAAAACGAGAACGATGAGACCGCGACCAAGCATAAAAACGAGGACTTCTTTAAGAAACTCGATCACGATCGTCGCCAGAAAGGCTGTGAGTACGCGGTGCTCTGCACCCTGCTGGAACCCGAGAGCGAGCTCTATAACGCAGGGATAGTCGACGTGAGCTATCGCTACGAGAAGATGTACGTGATCCGCCCGCAGTTCTTCATTCCCATGATTACACTTCTTCGTAACGCTGCCATGGGTTCGCTGCGCTATAAGCAGGAGCTGGCGGAGTACAAACAGCAGAACATCGACGTCACGAACTTCGAAGCCAAGATGGAGAAGTTCAAGAATGATTTCGGCCGCAACTACGAGATTGCGAGCCGCAAGTTCCAAACGGCAATCGATGAGATCGACAAGACGATTAGCCATCTGCAGAAAACCAAGGAGGCGTTGCTGTCCTCCGAGAACAATCTGCGCCTAGCCAACAAGAAGGCCGACGATCTTACCATTCGCAAGCTCACGTGGGGCAACAAGACCATGAAGGCGGCGTTTGACGAGGCGCGCGGGGCTGCGGCGGAGGCAAACGATGAGCCCGCCGAGGCGGATTCATATGAGGTCGAGGATGCCGAGTAAGGCATAGCATATAGTGCAAAAGTGGGGCCGCTGGCGATGTTGCCAGCGGCCCCGTTTCGTTCCAGTATGGTCGGCTAGTTCTCGAGCAGGTCCTCGATAAAGCCGACGCGGTAGTTTTTGAAGATGACCTCGCCGCCGTCTTGCGTGGCGTCCAGATCGACATCGCCCATGATGCCAAAATCGTGGTCGCCATCCTCGTCGGCAAAGATCTGGTGCACGTGCCATACGTGCGCGGTCTTCTCGTCGGACTCGTCAATGGAAAACATCGCGGCGCTGCGGGCATCTCCGTCGGTGAGGATTTCTTCGTGCTGCTCGTGGTAAGCATCGAGCGCCTTTTGCCAGCGGATTTCGCTCATGCCCCAGTCGTCGTCGAGCTCGCCCAGGTCGCGAACGTGCTCGCGAGCGGCAAGGGTCACGCGGCGGAAGAGTGCGTTGCGCACCAACAGCGTGCAGCCGCGACGGTCCGCAACGACCTCGTCGATGCCCTGCGGCGGTGCGGCGTCGAGTGCAGCGGGGTTGCCGGCGTTCTCCCACTCATCCACCAGGCTCGAGTCCACCGAGCGCACCACAAAGCCCAGCCACGAGATAATGTCGCGCAGGCGCTCGTCGCGCTTCTCGATGGGCACGGTGCGGTCGAGTGAACGGTAGGCCTCTGCTAGGTAGCGCAGCAAAATGCCCTCGGAGCGGGCGATGCCGAGCTTTTGAATGTAACCCTTAAAATCGCTCGCGCTCTCCAGCATGTCGCGCAGGACGCTCTTGGGCGAGAGCTGGTAGTCGTTTGCCCATGGTACTTCCTGGCAATACTTGTCGAAGGCGGCATCGAGCAAGTCCTCGAGCGGCTTTTCGTAGGTGACATCCTGGATGCGCTCCAAGCGCTCCTCGTACTCGACGCCGTCGGCCTTCATCTCGGCCATGGCGCGGTCGCGCGCGGCGCGTTCCTGTGCGCGCAGCACCTGTTTGGGGTCCTCGAGCGTGGCCTCGACCATCGAGATGAGGTCCATGGTGTAGGTCTCGCTCTCGGGGTCGAGCAGCTCCAGCGCGGCAAGCAAAAACGGTGAGAGCGGCTGGTCGAGCGCGAAGTCCTCGGGTAGGTCGACCGTCAGCGCGTAGTCGATGTCCGGTGCGGCGTCAGCCGGGGCGTCGGGCGCGGACGGTACCTCGGTGCGCACGACGACGCCGGAGTCGATGAGCGTGGCGAAGATCTCGTCGGCGCGAACCTCGAGCTTGGCCTTTTCTTCGGAGGTCTGCAGGCTTGTCTCGATGAGGTCGTGCACGCGGGCGCGAGCGTCGCCGCCCTGCTCGACCACGCTAATCACCATGGAGTGCGTGATGCGCAGACGCGGCTTGAGTGTCTCGGGCTGCGTCTCGATCAGGCGCTCAAAGGTCTGCTTGTTCCAGGTGACAAAGCCCTCGGGAGCTTTCTTCTTTTTGATCTTACGGAGCTTTTTGGGGTCGTCGCCCGCCTTGGTCATAAGCTTGGCGTTTTCGATCTCGTGCTCCGGCGCCTCGGCGATGACCATGCCCTCGGTGTCAAAGCCCGAGCGGCCGGCGCGACCGGCGATTTGGTGGAACTCACGGGCGCGCAGGCGACGCATTTTGTACCCGTCGAACTTGGTGAGCGCGGTGAGGACCACGGTGTGGATGGGCACGTTGATGCCGACGCCGAGCGTGTCGGTGCCGCAGATGACGGGCAGCAGACCCTGCTGCGCCAAGCGTTCGACCAGCAGACGATAGCGCGGCAACATACCGGCGTGGTGCACGCCGACGCCGCAGCCGAGCAGGCGCTTGAGGATCTTGCCGAAGGCGGTCGAGAAGCTCGTGCCCTTGGCGGCTTCCTTGATGGCCTCGCGCTGCTCCTTGTTGGCAATGCCAAAGTTGGCGAGGGACTGTGCCGTTGCAAGTGCGGCATCCTGGCTAAAGTGCACGATGTAGAGCGGAGCCTCACCGCGGCGCATGGCGAGCTCGACGGTGCCCTCGAGCGAGGTCGTCACATAGTCGTAGCTCAGCGGCACGGGACGCGGGGCGTCGACGACCAGGTCGCAGGTGGCGCCGGTGTGCTTCTCGAGCGAGGCGGCGATTGCGGTGACATCGCCAAGCGTGGCGCTCATGAGCATAAACTGCGTATGGGGCAGGGTGAGCAGCGGCACCTGCCAGGCCCAGCCGCGGTCGGGGTCGGCGAAGTAGTGGAACTCATCCATGGCAACGCAGCCCACATCGGCATCCTCGCCCTCGCGCAGTGCGTCGTTGGCGAGGATCTCGGCCGTGCAGCAGATGACGGGTGCCTTGGTGTTGATGTGCGTGTCGCCGGTGATCATGCCAACGTTATCGCGGCCGAGCACCTGCACCAGGTCGAAAAACTTTTCGCTGACCAGGGCCTTGATAGGGGCCGTGTAGTAGCAGCGCTTACCCTGTGCCATGCCCATAAAGAGCATGCCCAGCGCAACGAGCGACTTACCCGAGCCGGTCGGCGTGCCCAGGATGACGTGATCGCCGGCGGCTAGATCCATGAGGGCCTCTTCTTGGTGATCCCACAGCTCAATGCCGCGATCGCTCGTCCATTCAAAGAAGCGTTCAAAGGCCTGATCGGGCGTGAGCCATGGTTCGGGCTCGCTGCCGTCCTCGGGCTCCCACCAGGTGGGGGAGAGCGCGCCGAGCGAGCCGAACTCGGCTTCGGTTCCCGTGCCGCCCGAGAATGAGCTGGCGGCGCCGGCGCCGGAGACGGTGCTGGCGGCGGTATCTGTCGTGGTCTGTGCCATGTGGTTGCTTTCTCTCGCCGTTTGTCCGCCAACTATTATGGCGTAGCGTCGCATCGATGCGTTCGCAGGCAAGAAAATGCAGGAAATGGGCGCGCGGTACTAGCGTTCCTGAGGCAGGCGCTTTTTGCCCTTGCGGGCGCGGTTTTTAAAGTTCTCAACGGCCTCTTCCATGCCCAGAGGCACATAGGCGAGCTCATCGGGGTTTTCGGGCAGGTAGCAGGCAAGACTTTGCTCCTGCGCACGGCCCGCCGCGAGCTGTTCATCGCTGGGCCGTGCGCCGGGTGTGGCGCAAATGCCATAGACGACGGCACCCATCTCGCGCGTGCGGCATTCATATTCGGTCTCGGGATGCTCGGGATGGTCGCAGCGCACGTCATCGCTTACCCAAAGCGTGTCGTAGCCGGCTGCGGCAAACTGTCCCAGGGCGTAGTCGCGCAGTGGCTTGCTGTCGGTGCGCAGTGTGACGGTGGCGCCGGCTGCAAAGAGCGGGCGATAGAGCATTAGATGGTCGACATGGACGAGTCGTTTTTTGGCGTACTTGGCCTTGGGCTGCGGCGTGGGAAAGTTGATGGTGATGGCATCGAGCTCGCCTGCGGCAAACAGCTGCGGCAGCGATGCGGCACCTCGGGGCAGGACGAGCGCGTTGGATAGCTCTTGCTCGCAGATTTTCTGCGCGGCATAGGCGATGCAGATGGGCTCCTGGTCCATGCCGATAAAGAGGGCGTTTGGCTCGTGGGCCGCGCGCTCTACAAGGTACGTTCCCTTGCCGCAGCCAAGATCCAGGTGAAGGTGTTCGAAGGGCTTGCTGCCAACTGGCGCGCAAGCCTCGCGCCAATCTCCGGCATAGGTCTCGGGGTTCGTCTCGATCGCATCGGCGTAGCGCTCTAGGCGCTCCTCGAGCACAAAGTTCTTAGGCGTGCGAACGTGGACGGCTCCCATGAGGCTCCTTGGTCATAAGTATGGAACGCATGGCTGCACGTTCCGGCAATGGGTTGGAAGAGGGCGGGCGCAATGTGCCCGAAAGTTGCGGTGCGGCTCAGCGGCGAGTCGCTTGGTCCTACAGACGCTTAAGAATCACGTAGCGGTTGAGTTCGCCGCTGCGACCGTCGGCATGGAAGCGCTCGAGCTCGCGCACGGGCACCTCGCCGCTCTTATAGAACGTGCGCACGCCGCGCACCAGGTCGGTGATCTGCTGGTCGTCAAAGTGGTGGCAATAGCGGTAGGCGTGACGATCGTTTTGCCAGCCAATCAGATGGTCGCTGGCTTCGAACTGCGCGGAGTCGTAGCCCCCAAACGGCGGGGTGAGCTCGGCGCGCGCCTCGGCGCGAACGGCCTTGCGTGCCATGCGTTCGTCGTTCATAAACTCCCAAAAGCTAATGGCGATGATGCCGCCCGGGCGCGTTTGGCGCACGAGGGCATCGAGCACGCGCACACGATACTCGCACGATGGCACGTGGTGCATAAAGCCAAAGCACACCGAGATATCAGCGAGCGGGGCATCAAAGAGCGTATCGGGCGTCTCGGCGGGGTTGAGCTTCATGAGGGCGTCGAGCACGTCGAGTTCTTGGAAATGCAGATTGGGGATGCGCAGGGCGTGGCCGCGCGCATCGATAGCCAAATCCTGGCAGGAGTCGACGCCGTAGAACTCAAAAGGACAGCTGGCGTCTGCCGAGGGGCTTGCGCCGTCCACGCCCTTGGCGGCAAGCGTGCCGCCGGCGGCGAAGTTCTCAAAGCGCATGTTGCCGCAGGCGAGGTCAAAGACGCGCACGGGACGTTCGATATTCGCCACGTCAAGCTGCTCGAGCGCGGTGTCCATGGTGCGCACCCAGCCGGGCCACGGTGCCTGGCGCGTGTCGGAAAAAGAGGCGGAGTGCTCGCGATAGAACGTGTTATTGAGCTGAATGAGCGATGAGGCGAAATCGCGGTTCACGGCGCGGGACTCCCTCCGTTGGCGGTGCGGAATAAACAGTACGACCATACTACCGTTAACGCCGCAACGGGGACAACCAAGCTGTGGGCCATTGCTTTGTTTGGACACATTTCCGCAGCTCATATGTGCCCGCAACCGCTGGTTGTCAAAAATCCCACTAGAATAGGTGGCATGATTTTGGCGGTGGCGGATAGATTTTAACTGTGCAAGGCGCCTTAAGAACAAAAACGGTCCGGCGGCACGGCTGGCAAAAGCATAGGAGGAACCATGAATGTAGAAACTGCGCAGCGGCTCGCCGACCTTCGCCGCAGCAAGGGTTTTAGCCAAGAGGGGTTGGCGCGAAAGCTGGGCCTGTCGCGCCAGGCGGTCAGTAAATGGGAGCGCGCGGAGAGCTCGCCCGATACCGAGAATTTGATCTCGCTCGCCAAGCTCTATGACGTGAGTCTGGACGAGTTGCTTAATCCGAGCGACGAGATCGAAGACGACATCGAGTTTGAAAACGAGGACCGCGCCCGTCAGCGTGAGGCCGAAGCGGCGGAACGTGCCCGCACCCACGAGGCAGCGGCGCGTGCGACTGAGGCGGCAACGCAGGCAAGCGATGCCGCGGCCAAGGCGGCGCAGGCGGCAAGCTGGAGCGCTCAGGCCGCTAATGCCGCAACGGCTCAGGTAACGGGCGGCGGTGCGGCCAATCCGACTCCGGTGAAGGGTCCGTTCCAGTCGTTCCCGTATTGGGCCGTGTGCTGGCTGCTGTTCTTTTTGCTGATGTTTCTGTTTGGTGCCGGCCCCTTTGCTGCGCTGATCTTCTTCACGATTCCCATCTATCGCTGGATGGCGCGTGCGCTCGATGGTGATTGGGCACGCGGGGATATTCAGGTTGGTCCGGCGCCGGTGACAGCTAGGGCTCAGAATGTTTCCGCTTCGGTTGATACTGACGTGGCTACCACGACTACCGCCGAGCCGATTGACAATGAGGGTGATGAATGATGAAGCTTTCGCATGAATCCAAGGTACGCTTGGGCGTTGGCATCGGAGCGTTTGTGCTCATCATCGGGCTTGTCTTTGGCACTTCGCGGCTATTGGCTCATTCCGATATGGTGCGTACGACCGGTATTCTATCTGGCCATTTGTCTGATTTTGACGATATGTTTGACGAGGACGATTCCTTGAATAGCGGTAACTATTCCGCTCGGCCTCAGCAGCTTTCGAGCACGACTTTTGATGCCGATGAGTTCCGCTACCTCGATTTCGATATCAATGCGGCTACGGTGGACGTCAAGGTTGTTGATGGCAACAAGGCTCGCGTTATCGAGCGGGGGCGCGTTGCCGAGGGTATGGATGCTTCCAAGGCCGCGACGCAAAACATCGCATCCGTCGAGGACTCGACGCTCAAGGTTTCCCAGTTTGGAAGTGATGACGGTAAGGCAATCGATCGCTCAGTTACGGTCGAGCTGCCGCGCCGTGTTGCCGAACATCTGAAGGGGATCAACGCGCACGTGGACTCGGGTGATCTGCAGATTGCTGGTGTCATCTGTGATGGTTTCGATCTTTTCCTGGGTGCGGGAGATGTAGAGTTTACGGGCAGCGTGACTGATGCGCTCAGCGCTGAGGTCGGTTCGGGCGATGCGACGTTCGAGCTCTACCAGGCCCCCGCGAAGTCGATGGACGTGAGCGTGGGCTCGGGCGATGTGGAGATGACGGTTCCGAACTCGACGGGCTTTAAGGCGAGCCTCACCTTGGGAAGCGGTGACTTCGAGAGCGATTTCCTTCCGCTTGGCTACGACGGCGAGACCATTTTGAATCTTGAATTCGATAACGGCGATAAGTCTGCTACGTATCGTTTTAAGGTCGGTTCGGGCGACATGTCGTTTGATCCGGAGTGACATGCGGTTTTCGGAGATCGGTACATATAGGCATGCTCTTTGATGGAGGCGCCGGGGCCGTGGTCGGCTTCGGCGCCTTTGCCTTTACAATGGGGACATGGAACAGATTATCTTGAACATACTCGAGGCTCTGCGTCGCGGCGAGACCGTGGACGACAAAGCGCTCGTCAAACTGATACATGCCGAGGCGCGCCGTGAGGGTGCCGACAAATGCGATTTGGCCAAGCGCCGTCTGCTGCCGTTCTACCAGCGGGTTAAACGTGAGGAGCCGGCTTGCTGGGCTGGGTGGAATGTTGATGTCGAATTGGAGCGTCAACTGCTGCAGGTCTTGCGCATGAAGCCTCGTCGCACGGCTTCGGGCGTGGCGACCATTACCGTCATCACCAAGCCCTGGCCATGCTCGGGCGATTGCCTGTTTTGCCCCAACGATCTGCGCATGCCCAAGAGCTATCTGCACGCCGAGCCGGCGTGTGCCCGTGCGGAGCAAAACTGCTTCGATCCGTATCTGCAGGTGAGTGCCCGTTTGACGGCGCTTTCGCAGATGGGGCATGCGACCGACAAGATAGAGCTCATCGTGCTCGGTGGCACCTGGAGCGACTATCCGCAAGGGTATCAGACGTGGTTTATGTCGGAACTTTTCCGTGCGCTCAATGACGATGCCGTCGCCGGCGTGGCGGCCAACCCCATGTTGGCGCGTCCGGGCATCAGCCGTGCCGAGGCGGGACGCCTGCTCGATGACGCTCCCGCCGATGCGCTGCCGCCGGTGGTAACAGAGCGCCGCGAGCGCTATCGGGCTGCCGGTATTGCGACCGATGAGGCTGAGCTTGCGAGCGGCGTTGCCGACGAGCAGGGGCGTGTGGATGCTGCCGTGGGCGGCTACAACCGTGCGGTGCGTCGTCTGTACGGCCCCGGTACGCCGTGGGGCGAGGCCACCGAGTGGCAGACGGCAACGATGGAGGAGCTCGAGCGCCAGCAGCGCATCAACGAGACGGCGAAGCATCGCGTGGTGGGGCTCGTTATCGAGACGCGCCCCGATGCTGTAACGCCGCAGGCCCTCACGCTCATCCGCCGCCTGGGTTGCACCAAGATACAGATGGGCATCCAAAGCCTTGACCAGCACCTGCTCGATATCAACGAGCGCCGCATTTCGGTGGCGCAGATCGAGCGGGCGTTTTCGCTCGCGCGCCTGTTTGGCTTTAAGATCCACGCGCACTTTATGCTCAACTTGTTGGGTGCTACGCCTGAGGGGGACAAGCGTGACTACGAGCGCTTTATGACCGAGGGCGCCTTTATGCCCGACGAGGTCAAGGTCTACCCGTGCGCGCTCATCGAGGGCTCGCGTCTGGTGGGCTGTTACGAGCGTGGCGAGTGGCGCCCCTATACCGAGGAAGAGCTGCTCGATGTGTTGGCCGACGATATCGTGGTGACGCCGGCGTTCTGCCGCATCAGTCGCATGATCCGCGACTTTAGCTCCGACGACATCATGGTGGGCAACAAGAAGCCCAACCTGCGTCAGCTCGTCGAAAACCGCTTGGCGGCTCGTGGGGAGGGCACGACGGTACGTGAGATTCGTTATCGCGAGATCAGCACGGCGGGTGCCGACCTGGATGAGCTGACCCTTGACGAGGGGGTGGCGTACGAGACGCCGGTGACGCACGAGCGCTTTTTGCAGTGGGTGACACCGCAGGGCAAAATCGCGGGCTTTTTGCGGTTGTCGCTGCCTGACCATTCGTTTGTTGCCGCGCATGCGGACGAGTTGCCGACGACGCCGGACGAGGCGATGATTCGCGAGGTGCACGTGTATGGCATGGCGGCACGCGTGGGCGACCAGGGACAGGCGGCGCAGCATCACGGGTTGGGGCGTTTGCTCGTAGAGCGTGCATGCGAGATTGCCCGGGATGCGGGTTATGCGCGTATCAACGTGATTAGTGCGATTGGCACACGCGAGTACTATCGCCATCTTGGATTTTATGACCATGGACTCTATCTGCAAAAGGAGCTCTAGATGAACAAGCCAAGTGTTTCTGCCGGCGTCGTTGCCGGCGTTGCCCTGGGAGCCGCGGCACTTGGTGCGGCCGCCGTCGCTGTTCGCGCTGCCTGTCTGCAGGTCGCACGTACCCGCAACGGGCTGGCGCGTGTAAAGCGCGTGCACGATGAGGGCGGCGACGAAGTTCGCGTATTGGTTCAAGGCGGCGTCTACCAAAGCGCGAGTTACGTTGGCGAGCGCTGGGCGGAGCCCGTCTTTGCGTACTATCGCGCGTTTGACGACGTGTTTGAGGCCGAGGATGCGATGCGCGACGCTTATGGTCACGGTATCAACCGTATGCTTATGCTAGGTGGCGGTGGGTTTGCCTATCCCAAATTTGCGCTGATGTCGCACGAGGGCTTGCGCATGGACGTCATCGAGTATGACGG
Source organism: uncultured Collinsella sp. (assembly GCA_934675795.1). Taxonomy (GTDB): domain Bacteria; phylum Actinomycetota; class Coriobacteriia; order Coriobacteriales; family Coriobacteriaceae; genus Collinsella. The sequence goes on along the minus strand of CAKURW010000003.1, from coordinate 48,588 downwards.
AGAGATAACGCGCTTGGCGCGCCGTTGGTTCTATCTGGATGAACTGGAGCACGCGGTGGGCGATCGCCTGCGGGTGATTACCGCCGAGGCTCGCTCGTATCTGGGTGTGACGAGCGTGGGCCATCGTCGCTACGACGTGGTCGTGAGCGATTGCTTTGGCGGTGCCGAGCCCGTTCGCAAGCTGGCGACGGTTGAGGCGCTGCGCCTGGTGCGAGGCAGCCTGAACCCCGGGGGTATCTACGTGGCCAATATTTTGAGCGCAAACGAGGGGAGCGATGTGACGTTCCTTCGCGACTGCGCTGCCACGGCACTCGAGGTATTCGTCCACGCCTGGGTGGTCCCATGTGGCGATGCGAAGTTCGGCGGCGAGGAAAACTACCTGCTCATCGCCAGCGACGGCGACTACGCCTTTGCCGAAGCCGTGCCCTTCGACACCGACTTCCTCGGCACCGTCCTTCACGACAAGTAAGTCTCCCCGTCCCAAAATAGACTGGTCTTAGGCGTGGTCGCGCCAGCCGAGAACGCGCTGCTTCATGCCCTCTATGTCGAGCACGCCTTCGGCAAAGCCCTTGCGCACGAGCTCTTCGGGAACAAACTCGTCGTAGCGGTCAAAGTAAGGCACCTCGCCAGGATAGACGAGCTCGATGGGATCGAAGTCCTTCTCGGCCTCGGCGGCGAGCACCTCAAAGAACGTCTCCTCATCGGCCTTCATCTTAAACTGCATAAAGTACGGGCGTGACGGATCGAGCCCGCGAAGGCCCAGCTCCGCGGCACATTTAATCTTGAGCATGCGCTCGAGCGCCAAAAAGGCGTAGCTGCCCAGCCAGGGGAAGAGCACCCAGGTATCGCCGCCCAGGTTAATGAGCGGCTTGGTTCCCGCCCCCGAAATCTCGGCGGTATGACGAGCCTGCGCCAAGCGGGCCCGTGCGTTACCCATAAGGTACGGATATGTCGCGTGCTCGTTGAGCGCCTTGCGCATGCGCTCGAGCACATGCGTGTTAATGTCGCCGGGGCAGTCGCCAAAGTAGGCCGGCACCCGGCCCTTGACCTGCGTGGCAAAGACAGTGTGGCGCTTCCAGTCCACTTCCTCGACAATCCAGCAGTGTCCGGCGATGGCGATGCGCTCACCGGGCGGGGGCGGATTAACGATCGTGCCCAGCTCGGCCGATTCGCTCCGGACGGTAAACTCCTCGTTTTCCTGGAACACGGCGTAGAACTTAAAGTTGTTGATGATGCGCTCGCCCGCGAGACCCACGATGAGCCCGCCACCTTCGGTGACCTGGATATGGTCGATCTTAATGAGGTGACGTAGCAGCACACGGTAATCGTCTGCCGAGACACGGTGGAAATAGCTGAGCGTGAGCACGCGCTGGGCAAGTTCGGCCGGCGTGAGCTCGCCGGTGCTGGCGAGGGTCGACATAGTCTGGTGATAGAGCAGGCTGTAGGGGAGACGATCGAGCTCGGGTGGCTCGACCCACTTTTCCTCGCGATAGAGTTGTACGAGCGCGATACCCTGCAGGAGCTTCCAGGGAATGGTTTCGGGCATCATCGTGCGCGGCTCGGGCTCTTCCTCGCGCATGACAAACCACATCTCGGGCGGAAGATCGCGACGGCCTGTGCGCCCCATGCGCTGCAAAAAGGAGCTGACGGTAAACGGCGCGTCAATCTGGAAGGCGCGCTCCAGGCGGCCGATATCGATACCGAGCTCCAACGTAGAGGTGGTGACGGTTGTCTGCGTCTGCTCCTCGTCGCGCATGAGCTCCTCGGCCGTCTCGCGTAGCGATGCCGAAAGATTGCCGTGATGGATGAGAAAACGGTCGGGCTCGTGCCGGCTCTCGCAGTAGCTGCGCAGCATGGAGCACACGGCCTCTGCCTCCTCGCGCGAGTTGGCAAAGACCAGGCATTTGCGGCCGCGCGTATGCTCAAAGATATAGCCCATGCCGGGGTCGGCGTTGTCGGGCGCCGTGTCGGTGGGGTTGAGAAGCGCCTGCTCGGTCGCTCGCGGGATGTCGACTTCGCCCTCGGGGGCCGAGGAAGTGCGACGGTCTTTGGGAGCGGCCTTGTCCCGCGCCTGCTCACGACGTTGACGGTGTTCTTCCTGTGTAAGCTGTCCGCTGTGGCACATGTCTTGTCCGGATGCGGGCAGCGCCGCGGGCGCCGCCGTCTCAATACGCTCGCAAGCAAGCACCTCGGCTTCTTGTGGACCTGTGCCTACGAATCCTCGTTGCTGAGCCTGGGGGCCCGAGTTGTAGAAGTGCTCCATGGAGATGCGCCACACGCGGCGCGGTTCCTCAAAGCGGGGGATAACGCAGTCGCGCCCCGTTCCCTGCGAGAGAAAGGCGCCCGTGCGCTCGGGGTCGCCGATGGTGGCCGAAAGGCCAATGCGGCGGGGCTGCACGCCTGCCATGCGCGAGAGGCGCTCGATAAGACAGAGCGTCTGCCCGCCGCGGTCGCCGCGCATGAGCGAATGGACTTCGTCGATAACCACATAGCGCAGGTCGCAAAACATGCGCGGGATCGCCATGTGCTTATGGATCAGGAGCGCCTCGAGCGACTCGGGCGTAATCTGTAGGATGCCGCTCGGTTTTTTGATGAGTTTGGCCTTGTGTGATTGCGAGACATCGCCATGCCAGTGCCAGACGGGGATATCGGCTTCTTCGCACAGGTCGTTGAGGCGGACGAATTGGTCGTTGATGAGCGCCTTGAGGGGGCCAATGTAGAGGGCGCCCACGCTTGCGGGCGGGTTCTCCCAAAACTCGGTCAGGATGGGAAAGAAGGCTGCCTCGGTTTTGCCGGAAGCCGTGGATGCCGTCAGGAGCACATTGTCCTGAGTGTTAAAGATGGCATCAGCTGCTGCAACCTGGATGGAGCGTAGACTCTCCCAATCGTGGGAGTAGATGAAGTCTTGGATAAACGGGGCGTAGCGGTCAAAGGCGTTCACGGGGCCTCCTTTCAAAAGCGAATCTCTCAACGCGGCGGGCAGTGGCTTGCTGCATTACTGCTTCAACGTTTGCCCAGATAGAGCCTGTCAAAATAAACCTGTCCCTTTTTGGCAGGTTAGATGGTGAATTCGGCGAAGTTACGGTCGCCGCCTGCGGTATCGGTGTCGCCTGTTGCGGCTGCCGGCGCCAGCGCGTCGCCGCCGACGCTTTGCAGCAGCTCGGCCACGTTGGCGTCGGGGTTTTGGCATAGGATGTCGAGCAACTCGATAAAGTCACGAATGACTTCACGCGGCGTCAGATGCGTGTCGGCTCCCACGCGGCCAAACTCGATCTTAAGGAAGTCCACCAAGTCGTTCTCGGTAAGCGTGGGTGTCCAGCCAAAGTAACCGGCGTGGATTTGCATGAGCTTTTCGATCAAGACCAGCAGCTCCTCATAGGTGAGTGGCTGCAGACGAATGATGGGCGCGAGCATGTCTTTGAGGTCCTCACGTGCAAAACGGCCCTGGGCGAGACGGCTGCGCAGGGCTTCGTAGGAGAACACGCCGCGGCGGCGGTCTTCGATGGAGGTTGGCGTGCCGCCCATGATCATGCCCAGGTACTGTGCTTTGCCCTGCAGCGTGTCGTTGTACATGGTCAGGATCTTCTCGTAGTTGTACTGGCGCGTGATGGCGTTGGGAATCTTGTGCAGGTTTACGAGCTCGTCGATGAGCACCAGCATGCCCTTGTAACCGCTGCAGACCAAAAAACGTGCGATGAGCTTGATGTAGTCGTACCAGTCGTCGTCGCTGATGATGGTCGAGGAGCCCAGCTCGGCGCGCGCCTCGCTCTTGGTGCGGTACTCGCCGCGAATCCATTTGGTCATGCGGCTCATGCTCTCTTCGTCACCCTCCGAGACAGCCGTGCGATAACGGCGGAGCATGCGGGTGAAGTCGAAGCCGTGGACCATCTCCTCGAGCGGAGCGAGTTGGGCATTGATGGCCGACTCGTCGGCATCGGCGCACGAGGCGACCCAACGATCCAGGATAAGGTTGAGTGCACCGCCCTCGGGGCGCGTTTTGGTCGATATGTTGCGGATGAGCTCGCGATAGGTGGCCAGGCCCTGGCCCTGGCCACCCTGCAGCCGGCGCTCAGGCGAAAGGTCGGCATCGGCGACGACAAAGCCCTCGCCCATGGCGTGCGTGCGAATAGTTTGGAGCAAAAAGCTCTTGCCCGCGCCGTAGCGACCGACTAGGAAGCGAAAACTTGCGCCGCCATCGGCGATGAGGCTTAGGTCGGTGAGCAAGGCGCGGATCTCGACCTCGCGTCCCACGGTAATGTAGGGAAGGCCGATGCGCGGGACGACGCCGCCTTTGAGCGAGTTGAGAATGACGGCGGCGACGCGCTTGGGCACGCGGGGCGCTGCGGATGCGGTATCACTCATGGTCTAGGTATCCTCTCACGTCTGCTTCGTAGTCCTCGATAATCTGTGGTCCTGTCGCGCCAAATTCAATAACGGTGTCGCCCACCAGGTCAAAGAGCGCTTCGTTGATGCTATCGACGAGCATATCTTCGCTTTGGTCCGACCGCGCCACAGCCGATGCTGCCTGCGCCGCGTTCTGCTCGAGCAACGCACGAAGGTAGCCTTCTGCGGCGGGGACGAGTGCGGACGCGGTGTCGGCGGACATGGCCGTCGCGGGTGCGGGCGCTGGCGCGAGGAGCGGGGCTACGACGCCAAACTGCTCGGTTGAGATGGTCGGCTCGTCAGCCTCGTCCTGTTCCATGGGCGCCGCGACCGGCTCGACAATCATGTTGGCCACGGGTTCGGCTTCCGGTTGCCCAGAGTCCGCTTCCTCGACATCCGCGGTCGTGTCGTCCTCGCGTTCCTCGTCGATCAAAAGCGCCTCGCGCGTCTGCGCGGCGGCACTTCGGATATGCCCCAGCTGGCTCAGGTCGATATCGACCTTGACGGGCTGGTGTGTGGCGTTCCACGAAAGCCATGCCACGATCTCGTCATCGATGATCTTGGCCAAATACTTGGGAACCTTTTCTTCCTTCAGGGGATGGCTGGGGTCCAACGCCAAGCGCAGGCGCTGGTCGCAGGCGCGCATTATCTCACCGAGCTTACTACTCTTTTGTCTGCTGCCGTGGATGCGCATACACTCCCAAAAGCCGTTTTGGCAACGGTAGATATGGATGGGGTCCAAGCGGTATTCGCAGTCCTCGTGGCGCTCGGGCGCAAAGAAGACGGCCGAGGCAAACATGGTGTAGGGCATGGCCGTCTCCTCCCCAAACAAGCTCGCTACGATGCCGGTCTTTCGGTGCGTGTCATAGTAGCGCGCCATGCGGACATATACGGCGCATGCCACATGGCGAAGGTCGAGATGGTGCCCGCGGTCGAGCCTTGAGTTATTGAGGTTGTACGTGGAGAGTGCGTTGATGGCGGCCATGAGCCGCTCCTCGCGCGCCTCGTCAGGCGGAAGGGGGAGCGTGGGCTCTGAGGTTTTGCGACGCTTAGCGGTTTGACCGGACGGCGCCTGCGCGGGCGCAAGGTCTCGAGCCGCGCGTCGCAGCTCGATAAGGGCGTTATCGAACATGACGGTTTTAGAGTCGCGAAGCAACCTAGGGTCGAGCCCGTGGAATACGGCGTAATCCTGCAGCCATACGCGTGCGAACCGGTCGATGCCGGGCTCAAAGGCGCGATAGGCACCCCAAAACGCCTTGATCTTGTTAAAACCATCGAGTGGATTATCTACGCCAATGCCGCAGATCAGCTCATAGAGATACAGAAAGGCAAAGGACGTAGACGTTTCCTCGACGGTTCCGCGGCGCACTTGGGCACGCCAGGTAAAGTAGCCGCGCAGTTGCCGGTCGCTCATGGCGTTGTAGGTGGGAAAGTACGACTTGAAGGTGCCGTTGTAGGGGCAATCGTCCTCGAAGTTGGCCATCAGCAGGCCCTGGCGGTAAAAAAGCTCCGCCTCTGAAAGCCAACGCCCCGCACCGCCCTTGGGGTCGTCTTGCCAGCGCGATATCTCGCGCATCTTGCGGTACTGGTCGGGGAGGAAGTTCTGCATCTGACGGCCGGTCTTGAGAATCGGCTCGTCAGCATAGATTTTGTTTGAGAAGCGGGCGGACTGATGGGTCCGGGCCTCGGCCATAATGCGCTCAATGAGCATCTTGACGTCCTGGTCGGCCACCGCCCTCTCCTCTCCCTATACGGTGTCGGTGACCTCATATCATAGCACAGCATCAAACAGATGTTCGAGATACCGCTATGTAGATAGACTTAGAACAGAAGGGCGTAGATGACGGCAATGACGACGGCTGGCAGCATGTTGGCCGTGCGGAAGGTCTGAGGTCGGATAAGGTTGACGCCGACGCAGAAGATGAGCATGGATCCCACGAGTGAGAGACTGTCGAGGGCTGCGGTGGTCATGATGGGGGAGAGTGCGCCGGCAAACAGCGTGATCGTCCCCTGGAACACGGCGACGGGCAGGGCCGAGAAGATGCAGCCGCGGCCGAGCGAGGCCGTCATGGTGCAGACAATGATGCAGTCCAGTGCACCCTTCAGGGCGAGTGTGGACCAGTCGCCGAGCAGGCCGTCCTGGATTGACCCCACAATGGCCATGGCGCCGATACACACGGTGAGTGAAGCCGAGACAAAAGCGTTGGTAAACTCGTTATCGCCCTCGCTGCCAGTCTTGCGCTTGAGCCATTCGCCGAGGTTTTCGATGGCGGCCTCCAGGTTGATGGCCTCGCCGATAAGCGAGCCGAGCGCAAATGAGACGATCAGCATGGTGGTGCCGGTGGTCGCCAGGGCTTTCCCATCGATGACGAGCATCTTTTGCATGGTGCCGCCCAGGCCGATAAACAGGACGCACAGCCCCGACGCCTTCATAAGGGTATCTTGGATACGGGGCGTGATAAAACGGCCGCCCGCTAATCCCAAAAGACCGCCCGCAATCAAAAGCACAACGTTGATGATTGTTCCCAAGCCTGGCATGAGCCCTCCCGTATTGATGCCACCTTGGCAATCGTAGCAGAATGGAACGCAGGGCATATCGCGACTTGTCTAATACGTTATATGAGTGGTATTAAGTCTGGCGTTCAGCGGGAAAGCCCTAGGTTGTCGTCGGAACGTAGGGATAGTATTCAAAGCGTAGCGTCATCAGCCGTTGCGGGGACTCGATGCCCGCGGCGATGATATCGGCATCTCGGGCGCGGTCAAACCCTTCAAGTTCAATCTGGTACGAGACGTCTTCCATAATGTCCAGACGCTGCCAAGCTAGGAGCGTGTCGCCATCGAATTCCAAGGTTTTGCTTCCATCTGGGGCAACGGCGTATAGGCGCAGCTTGGCAGTGGTCGCAGGGTCGACGATCGTGATCTTTTTGATTTCGTTCCGAGTATTCTTGGCGCCTAACAAGGTGAGCAATGTTGGTGCCACGATTTCACCCGATGGCAAAAAGACGACCTCGACGGACTCGGGAAATGCGATGATAGCCGACTTGCGGACGGGCTGATTGGCGGCGGCAACTTCGATGTTTGCAGCATCGATGACCTCTGTGTGGTCGAGGGCGGCAAGCACGCAGCAGTTACCTTCATCGATCTCCTGAGGATCAGCAAGCCCCAGACTGTCCGCGAGCTCGGGATCGTTTGGATCGGCAGCGGGCTCATTCGGTGCTTCGAAAGAAGCTGGGACGCTGTTTGTCGGCGACGGCGTGTCGCCCGCACCTGCTTCTTTGTCCGTGCTCCCTTCTTGTATGGTTGCGTTGATGGGTTCGTCGTTTGAGGGGAGAGTCTTGGCGTTAAGCGCGGAGGGGAGAATTCCGACGGCTCCGGATCCGTTCCACTCCATCTCGAGAAGCGCCGGGTCGGCAAGAATGCGTTGCCTGCTTTGCGCGTGGCTATCGACTTCAATAGGGCCTGCCTCTGTCCCTCGTGTAAGGCTGAGTGATCCGGCTGGCTTCTCGAAATGAGCGTCTGTGTCTTTGGTGCTGACGGCGTAGAACAGCAGGGATGCTTCTCCCGCCGCGATGGCATCGGTGCCGGCTTTGGTCAGCCGCAACGATGCCGTGAATGAGAGGGTGGGCTGCGTGTCGTCTGCATTCGCGGCGGCGCAGCCCAGACATATACCGCCTCCTTTCTCGAATAACGCACCGTCGAAGGCGACCTTCGCTCCGTTCGCCGAGTCATCGACCGAAGCGATGTCGATGCGTAGCTCCAAATCGCAAGGGTCGTCATCTGCATCGAGCGCAACTGAGCGCCACGTGCAGATGGCGCATCCTGCCTGGGAGCCGTCCGTCTTGTCCGAACGCTTGATATCCACGACTATCGAGCTGTCCGTGTCCTGACGAAGGCATCCCGAGGTCGAGACTGTTGCCTGTGTGAGCGAAAACCGCTTGCACGCAATGACGCTCGACGGGTCTGGTGCGGGGCTTAGGGCTGCCGGCAAGGAGTCCGCCATGACGGGGGTCGCCCAAGCGGCGATAGGCGTTCCGGTTGCGAGTGCGCCGCAGAGCGCGACGACGGGCAAAAGGTTCTTCGATGCCATGGGGTCTCCTTAGCTAATTTAGTGCGGCCTGTCCGTGTTTTGTTTCTGGCTGCGTTTGATGTGCAGACCGAGACCGGCGGTTCCCGCGCCTGCTGCTGCGGCGCCTGCTGCCAAGAGCCATCGTTTGTCGCCTGTCTGCGCCAACGGTTCCTCGCGGTCGCCGCGGTCGAGCTCCGAGAGGTCGACCGTCACTTGCGTGGCGGCCTGCGCCTGTTCTTGCTGGGCAAAGGCCATGGCTGGCCCAAACGCTAGGATGCTGACGGCGGCGGCCAGGGCGACGGCCTTATGCCGTGTGCGCACCGGGCTCGACCGTCCAGGTGATCGTTGCAACCTGATCGCCTTCGCCGGTTACGCGGAAGATGTCGCGCGTGACGCGGGCGACGTTTCCGCTTGTCTTGAGCTTAATTTTGTCCTTGCCGCCGGCAATGCCCTGGTAGCCCATGTCGAAGGCTGCGTTCTTGGAAAGATCGAGGCCCGTCCCCTGCATTGCGGCGCTGGCGTTCTGGAGTGCGCCGTCGGGGCCGACCTTAAAGTCGATGGAGTTCTGCGCGGTTCCGGCCTTGGCGTCGGCGGCAATGGTCCAGGTGTTCATGGCGTCGATCTTCATGTTGGTGACATGGATGCCGTAGGCCGAATGATTGTCGATGGTGGTCGCGTCTTCTGAGGGGCCCTGAAGCGTGCCGTCGGCCTTGGCGACGAAGGGAATAACCGTCGGAACTTTGAACTCAACGTTGTCGATCTCGGTCCTGACCATTACTTTCGTGGTTCCAACGCGCCCGGCCGCCATAGCTGGCGTCGGGGCGGCGCCCATTGCGAGCGCGAGCGCGAGCCCCGCGCCCACGACGAGCGCTCTGGCTCCGTTCATGTTCCTGGTGATGTCCATGGTCGTTCCTTTCTATTCGCCGCGGGCCGTCCCCGCGATGATTGGACGAATGCTGGTGAATTGCGTGCGGTGCCGCGTCGGCCGGAAAAGCTAGTTCTCGGCTTGCTCAACCCGCACCTTGACACGTGTCGGATTGCCGTGGCTGTCGAGGGTCTTGGCATCGAGTGCCTGGATCTCGATGTACGCCTCGTCTTCTTTGATGTCGCCGGCGGGGCACGTTTCGATTGTCTTGCCGGTCTCGACCACACCGGATTCGTACATGGTCTCGTCGTTTTGGATGACGCGGAATCGCTGGGGAAATTTATTGTCTTGGACGTTTTGCACGTTGACGCGCAGCTTGCCGTCCTCCTGCAGCTGAGCGACCGGCGCGACCGAAATCGTCATCATGTTGTCGCGGACGATAGCGTCGAGCTCATCTTGGATTTCCTGACGCGTTTTGCCCTCGGCCGTCGTAACCGAAGCGCCCGCCTCGGGTATGGGCTGCGACTGCCAAGCGTATAGTCCTACGGCGACAAGGACGCAGACGATGGCCAAACAGGCAACGATGAGCTTCTTGCGACGACCCAGGCCTACAAAGTGGGGTGGCCTCTTCGCGCTCATGCGGCACCCTTGGTGGTATAGACGCGCGCAAAGGTGGACAGGTCCGCTCCAAAGAGCATGTGAAGCATCAGACGGCGCGAGTAGACGAGCTCGTCGAAGTTGGGAGGGAGCTCGATGTCGTGGATATGCGCGATGTGGTGGGCGAGCGCCGAGAACGACTCGGGGTCGCAGATCACATCGGTGGTAACGTGGTAGACCGTCGTGTCGGGGAATGCCTCTTCGTCGAAAGGTAGGAGATGGGGATCGTCGTCGACTTCGATGGCGATGCCGTACTGGGGCCAGTAATATGCCATGGGAACCTCCCTGCTTCTGGGGCCAAAACTTCTGTCGGTTTTGGCTGTCGATGCCGACCGTATCAGCCGTTACTTGACCAATTGCTGACCAAATGCTTGACGGATTGGCGTCTCCGCAGGTAAAAGGCGGCAAAAAATACTCCAACTTTTTTCGAGCGGCAATCGCGCGGTCAGTGACGGCGGGGCCATATGTGTTAAAAGCATCGTCTGCCGAGGAAATCCAGCCGCTCGCCGAATTGCACGAACGTAAAAATCGCCAATTATGGAGACGGTCTCGAACACGTCGACGAAACGATGCGGTAACATCTCCCTGCAAACACTGTAGTTAGCTAAAGGGGGAGTTCGCGTGTCTGCAACCATCAAACCCTTCACCGACGAGTTCGAAGAGTATGGTCGCGATGAGTCTCGCGCATCGGGCGAGGCCTCGAGCATCTCGTTTCCGACAACGGAAGACGAGCTCCGTGCCATTTTGGAAAAGCTCCATGCCGAGCGTGTCCCGGTAACGGTTCAGGGCGCCCGAACCGGCCTTGCCGCCGGTGCCGTGCCCCACGGCGGGCATATCCTCAATACTTCCCGTATGAATCGCTACTTGGGCCTTCGCCGCGATGAACAAGGCCAATTTCTGCTGCGCGTGGAGCCGGGCGTTGTGCTCTCGGAGCTGCGCAAGCAGCTGAGCAAGAAGGTGCTGCCGACTGCTGGTTGGGACCAGGCATCGCTTGAGGCCTACGAGGAGTTCCAAGAGGCCCCCGAGCAGTTCTTTCCCACCGATCCCACCGAGGCATCTGCCTGTCTGGGCGGCATGGCGGCATGCAACGCCTCTGGCGCCCGCAGCTACGCTTACGGCCCCATGCGCCCGCATATCACGGGACTCCACGTCGCGCTGGCTGATGGCGATTTGCTTGAGCTCCAGCGCGGCGAGGCTTTTGCCCAGGGCCGCCACCTGTCGCTCGTGACGGCAGCGGGCCGTGCACTCGAGCTCGATCTTCCTGACTACACCATGCCTAAGACAAAAAATGCCTCAGGCTATTTCGTTGCGGACGAAATGGACGCCATCGACCTCTTTATCGGTGCTTGCGGCACGCTCGGCGTTATCACCGAGCTCGAGATTGCCCTGCAGTCGGCGCCTGCGGTCGTTTGGGGCGTGAGCTGCTTTTTCGATAGCGAAGACAAGGCCGTGTCCTTTACCGATTCCGTGCGCCCCGTCCTGTCCCACGCGGCTGCCATCGAATATTTCGATGCGGGCGCCCTGGATATCCTGCGTCGTCAGCGTGAGCAGTCGACCGCGTTCGCCTCGCTGCCGGCGCTCGATAAAGACGCCAAGGTCTGTGTCTACGTGGAGCTCGACTGCGACGACGAAGTTCAGGCGACTGAGGAGCTGTATCACTTGGGGTGGGTACTGGAGCTTGCGGGCGGCAGTGACGATGCGACATGGGTCGCGCGCACCGAGGTCGATCGCGAGTGCCAGCGGTTCTTCCGCCATGCGGTCCCCGAGAGCGTCAACATGCTCATCGACGAGCGTCGCCGCACGGATCCCACCATCACCAAACTGGGCTCTGACATGTCGGTGCCCAACGCACGCTTGGGCGATGTCATCGCCCTTTATCGGCGCACGCTGGCCGAAAGTGGGCTTGAATCTGCCGCCTGGGGGCACATCGGTAACAACCATCTGCATGTGAACATTTTGCCGCGCGATGCGCAAGACTACCGTCGCGGTGGAGAACTCTTTGCCCAGTGGGCTTCCGAGGTCACGGCCATGGGCGGTGCCGTTTCTGCCGAGCACGGCGTCGGCAAGATCAAGGCGGGCTTCTTAGAGACGATGTACGGTCACGAGGCCATGGTCGAGTCGGCGCGGCTCAAGCTCCAGCTCGATCCCGACGGGCAGCTGGGTCGCGGCAACCTGTTTTCGGAGAAGCTCTTGGATGAGCTCGTCCAGAAAGGGGGCGCGTGAAGATGAGCGATTTCCATATGGTGGTGTGCGTCAAGGCCGTGCCGGGCAGCACCGAGGTCAAGATGGACCCCAAGACCAATACCATCGTGCGCGATGGCAAGCAAGCGGTCATTAATCCCTTTGATGCGAGCGCTTTGGAATGCGCGCTGGCGCTGAAAGACGACTTTATCGGCTTTGGCATGGACGTGCGCGTAACGGTGGTGTCGATGGGCATCCCCGCGACCGAGTTGCTGCTGCGCGACTGCATCGCCCGCGGCGCCGACGACGCGCTGTTGCTGACCGATCGCGCCTTTGCGGGTGCCGATACCCTGGCGACCACCTATGCTCTCAAATGCGGCATCGAGGCGCTCGACGAGGACTTCGATCTGCTCATCTGCGGCAAGATGGCGGTGGATGGCGATACGGCCCAGATTGGTCCCGAGCTTGCCGGTGCCTTTGAGATTCCCTGCGTGACCGACGTGAGCTGCGTGCAAAGCGCGGGCTTTACGACGTGTGGCTCGCTGGCGCTCGTTCACGGATGCGATGCCGGCGAGGAGACGGTGTGTCTTGAGATGCCGTGCGCGATGACGACTGCCAAGGAGATTGGCCAGTTGCGTATGCCGAGTATTGCCGGTATTCGCGCGGCAGAGGAGGCGGACGTGCGCGTGGTCAGTGCCGCCGACGTGAACGCCGACCCCGCGCGTTGCGGTCTTGCCGGGTCGCCGACACAGGTCGTGCGCTCGTTTGTGCCCGACCGTGACCAAACGTGCGAGGCCGTTGAGGGGACGGCGTCCGAGCAGGCGGTAAAACTTGCCAAGATTATCGAGGGGATGGCATAGATGAGCGGGCTGATTATCGATAGCGAAGCCTGCATCGGCTGTGGTCGCTGCGTTCGCGCCTGTGCCTCGGGCGGCATTGTGGTGGAGGGCGAGCGCCCCAATCGCTGTGCCCGCGTAACCGACGGCTGTATCCTGTGCGGCGGGTGCGTCGACGCCTGCCCCGTCAACGCCATCTCGATTGAGCGCGACGAGGCCGCCGGCGCGGCAGACCTTGACGCATATCGAGACATCTGGATCTTCGTGCAGACTGACGAGCACGATGCCGTTGCATCCGTGGCCTTCGAGCTCATGGGCAGGGGGCGCGAGCTTGCCGATGCCCGCGGCTGCCGTCTGGTGGCACTGGTCGGCATGAGCCCCGAGGGCTCACTCGGGGACCTGGAGCATCTGATTTGCGCCGGTGCGGACGAAGTTCTGGCCTGTCGTGACGAGCGCCTGCGTCAGAACGACGCGGAGGTCTACGCCCGCTTGATCTGCGATTTGGTAGCCGAGCGCAAGCCCGAGGCCATTCTGTACGGCGCGACCGCCTTTGGTCGCGAGCTGGCGCCCGGTGTGGCCGTGCGCTTGCAGACGGGCCTTACGGCCGATTGCACGGTGCTTTCGATGGATACGGAGACGGGTCTGCTGCAGCAGACGCGCCCGGCGTTTGGCGGCAACCTGATGGCCACCATTATCTGCCCCAACCACCGTCCTCAGATGGCAACGGTGCGCCCCGGCATCTTTAAGGCGCCCGAGTTTGACTATAGTCGCTCCGGCACGATTGCCCAGGTAGTGCTAGCGGATGACGTTAAGGCCCGTGTCGAGATCTCGATTCCCGCCGAGGAGTGGGGACAGCAGGCCTCAATTGCCGATGCCGAGCGTCTAGTCGTGGTGGGCCGCGGCATCGGCTCCAAGAAAAACCTACCGCTGATGCGAAAGCTTGCCGAGGCTCTGGGTGCCGAGCTTGGCTGCACGCGCCCCGTGGTGGAGGCCGGCTGGCTGGAGTATCGCCACCAAATTGGCCAGACGGGTGTATCGGTCTCGCCCAAGCTCCTCGTGAGCATCGGTGTCTCGGGCGCTATCCAGCATCTCGCCGGCATCGGTGGGGCGGAGTGCATTGTCGCCATCAATGAGGACCCGGATGCCCCCATCTTTGGTGCCGCCCAGTACAAGGTTGTTGGGGACGCCGTCGAGGTCGTCGAGGAGCTGCTGGCCCAGCTTGAGCGCTAGGCGCGCGTCAGCCAGTCGCGCATCTCGTCCTTTAGGCGGCTCCAGGTTGCCTGCGTGGCGGGGTCGGTAAAGGGCCGCGTAATGCCAAAGGGCGCGTCGAGCAGGCGGTGGATATCGCCCTGTTCGCGCGCCAGCGCGCGGCTCGCTGGATAGACGAGCTCAAACATAAAGCAGATGAGTCCCACCAAGTAGTCTGCGGGCTCGTCGCGTTCATCGCGTGCGACGCAACGGTGCTCGTCAAAGGCGGCAAGCGTCGGTGCCGAGAAGCGACTGGCTAGAAACGCGTCCTCATCCACCTTGAGGATGGTGTCGACGGTGCTGTCGGCGATGGTGCGCATAATGTCGATCTTGTCACCATCGCGCACGATATCGCAGAAGCTTCGCGTGCGCACGTCGAGCTGCGCGGGTAGACGGAAATCGCTGTGATAGGCAATGCTCGCTCGGATGAGCTCATCTTCTGCCGGGTCATCGATAAAGTCGCGGATGCTTGTTACGGCGGGTGCATCGGCGGGATTCTCGCCAAAGAGGACCTCGATGCCCAGCGCCGCATGGCCCATGCTCTCGGCGTCCTTAAAGGTGTCCCAGCGTCGCAGCTGCTCAAAGCGGCCCATATCGTGTAGCAGGCCGCAAAGCCATGCCAGGTCAATATCTTCTGACGACCAGCCCTGCTCGCGCGCTACGGCATCGCATGCCTCGGCCACGTGGTACGTATGCTCGATTTTGAGCGCGATGCGTGGGTTGGTGGCGTCGTAGGCATCGGTGTAGCTTTTGAAGGCCGCGCGCGCCCGGTCTCGATCGATAGCTGTCATAATGACTTCCTAAAAAGTTGTGTCTTTCGATCCGGTGGCAATTGTAGGTGAACTCGGTTGCTGTCGGATGATGATTCTGCCGTGTCGCTACATGCGGCTCGGAGACTTTATCAGGATGAGAAGCGTATGGTGCTCAAAATCGTTAGAACCGTCTGGCCAGTGATGCTTACCTATGTTGCAATAGGCGCGCCGTGCGGAATGATCATGGGGCAGACGGGAATGGAACCCTGGATGGTCTTTGCTCTGAGCAGCACGTTCGTGACGGGCAGCGGGCAGTTTATGATCTGCAATCTGTGGCTGGCAGGTGTGCCTGCGGCGTCGATCGTCGCGAGCGTCGCCGCAATCTCCTCGCGCTTTGCGCTTTACTCGGCATCGATCGCTCCGCATCTGACGGGTGCCTCGAAGCGTCAGACGCTGGCTGTTGCCGCGACGCTTACCGAGGAGGCATACGGCATCTCGCTTGCCAAGCTGGTTGAGGGGGAGGATTGGGGCCCGCGCGAATCCTTCGTGCTCAACGTGATCCTCATCGCGACATGGGGCGCTTCGTGCACGATGGGTGCCATCGTCGGTGCCGTTGTCGATGTTCCCACCGCTATTGCGAGTTTTGTCTGCACGTCGCTCTTTATCTGTCTACTCTTTTCGCAGCGGCTGTCGCGCGGCAACGTTGTCGCGGCGGTTTCGGGCGCGGTGTCCGTCGCCGTATGCAAGTTCTTGGGCCTCGCGAATATTGCCGTGCCGGCAAGCGTCGTGGCCGGCATTGCCATTGCGTTGGCGTGCGATGCTGTATTTGACGGAAGAGGTGCCCGCGATGCCCGTTAACGAGTTCTTGGTTCTGTGGCTGTCGTCGTGGGCTGCTATCGCGTTCTTTCGCATCGCGCCGGCGTTTGCCTTGCGCGGGAGAACGCTGTCGCCCCGCATTACCGAGGCCCTGGGTTATATCCCGCCCGCTGCCTTTGCCGCGCTGGTCGCCAACGACTTGGTGAGCCCCGGGGCGTTCGACGCGGGACTCTGGCCTGCCTTGGTTCCCTGGATTGCGGCTGCCGGCGTCGTGGTGGTGGCAATCAGGACAAAGTCGATGTTGTGGTGCTGTGTTTCGGGCATCGTGCTCTATATCGTTTTGAGCCTCGTATAAGAGCGGGACACGTTTAGCATCCCGGCCAACGAATCCAATTTTTCACCGAGCTGGTCTATTTCTTCTGGTACCATGGTCAAACTTTACTGTAGCAAAGCGTGACGTGGGCTTTTGTATCCCGTCAGCGGAAATGGGGGTTTCATGGCACAGGAAGCAACCACCAACGAGCAAAAGAAATTCAAGGTCCCGCGCATCCCGGGCGACATCATGATTTATCCGATGATCGTCGGTCTTTTGCTCAACACCTTCTGCCCGCAGGTTTTTGAGATCGGCGGATTCTTTACGGCTGCCTGCCGCGGTGGCTCTAATACCATCGTCGCCGCGATCCTGCTGTTTGTGGGCGCCGGCATCAGCTTTAAGTCCACGCCGGGCGCTATCAAGACCGGCATCGTCGTGCTGATTCCCAAGCTGGTCGTCGCAGCGGCTCTCGGCCTGGGCGTGGCATATTGCTTTAACGACAACTTCCTGGGTCTGAGCTCCGTGTCTATCATCGGCGGCATCACGTTTTGCAACATGGCGCTCTATACGGGCATCATGGGCGAGTTCGGTGATGAGTCTGAGCAGGGCGCCGTCGGTATCCTGTTCTTTACGGCCGGCCCCGCCGTCACTATGATCATCCTCGGTGTTTCCGGCCTCGCCAACATTCCCATTGGCACCATTGTCGGCTCCATCTTGCCACTCGTTATCGGCATGGTTCTGGGCAACCTGTTCCCGTTTATCAAGAACCTGCTGGTTCCCGGTGCCAATCCCGCGATTGCCGTCATCGGATTTCAGCTCGGTGCGTCCATGAGCCTGTCGAGCTTTATCACCGGCGGTATTTCCGGCATCTTGCTGGGCCTTGTCACGCTGTTTGTCGTCGGTCCCATCACCTTTGCGTTCGAGCGTCTGTGCGGCGGCAATGGCAAGGCCGCTGTGGCTTGCTCCACCATTGCCGGCACGGCTATGACCACACCGGTTGCCCTCGCCGAGGTCGCACCGCGTTACGCCGAGCTTGCGCCCACCGCGTACGCTCAGATCGCCACCGCCGTTATCATCACGGCGATCATGGCTCCGATTCTGACTGGCTGGGTCGACAAGAAGTTCTGCCAAGGCAAGGAGGATCTGTCGCCTGTCGGTGTCGAGGCCATCGAGGAGGCCGTCGCGACTGACATCGATGGCGAGTAGCAATCGATACCCATCAATGATGCCGGCGTGTGCAATTCGCGCCGTATGGGCGCCCGAACAGAAACTGTTTTGCAGTGATGTTCGGGCGCTCTGCTATTATCCCCTTTACCCCTGCGGAGTTAAGGGGTGTTTATTGCCCTGATTCGAATTGGGCGATTCTGACCACTTGGGTATTGAAGGGATGGCGCTAGTGGTTAAGGCACTTAAGATTGAGATATTCGTGCTATGCATGATTGTTCTTATCGGGCTTGCCGTGCGAAGTCGTCGCTCCTTGTTCTCGAGCACCCAGCAGCTATTGTTTAGCATGCTTGGCTACACCTCTGCCGCGTACATATTATTCGATATGATCTGGACGCTTTCGGACGGTGTGGACGGCACGTTGGGCATTGCTGCCAACTGGATTTCCAACGCGGTTTCGTTTTCGCTCTTTGCTATCGCGTGTCTCATTTGGTTTATCTATTCCGAGACGGTGCAGGGTTCTCGCCTTTTGGCCTCGCGCTATAGGGTGGTGCTTGTAGCGTTGCCTACGGCTCTGGTGGTCGTGCTGGCGTTTACCAGTTACTGGACGCACGCCCTGTTCTATATCGATTCGCAGGGCGTGTATCGTCGCGGCTTTGCCTATATGATCCAGCCCATCGTCAGCTACTGTTACGTTATACATACGTCCCTGCATGCATTTGTGCAATCTCGCAGGGTCGAGAGCCTGCAGACGAAGGCCATCTATCGAACCTTGGCATTTTTCGCCATTCCGGCCCTGGTGGGCGGTACCTTTCAGGTCGTATACTCGGTGCCCGGCCTTTGTGTCGGCATAATGATTAGCATGTTGCTGCTCTACATCATCTACCAGGAGCAGCTCATCTCGACCGACCCGTTGACTGGACTTAACAATCGCAACCGTTTTGAGACCTATATGCTGTCGCTCTTCTCAAATGTGGATCAGGCCGAAGATGTATATCTGCTTATGATGGACGCCGACGGCTTTAAGCAGATTAACGATCGCTATGGGCATGTGGAGGGCGACCACGCTCTTCAGGTCATATCCGCTGCGCTCAAAGAAGTCTGCTCGGCGTCTGGCGGCTTTATCGCACGTTATGGTGGCGATGAGTTCGTGGTGCTCCAAAAGGCAGTGGCGGAACAGGATATCATGCATCTGTGTGCGACAATCAACGATGAGCTCGCGCGCGCCGAGGTTCCGTATCTGTTGCGGATGTCCATCGGCTACGCACGGGTCGGTGATGGCGTCGATACCTGGCAAGACTTGCTTCGTGCTGCCGACGCGGAGCTCTACCGCGTAAAGCGCGAGAAGAAGAAAGCCGGCGCCCAGATACGCTAGAAAAAGGGCGCACGCTGGCGGGCGTGGCGGCCCTCGGCTCTCCGATGTACTCCATTAAGCTAAAGCATGTGAACCCCCTCTGCTAAATAGGGGTAGTTCGTTAGACCTTTTTGGGCCTGTTGACGATGATGATGCCGCCGCAGACCAACAGCAGGGCAACAAGTACGGTAACAGGGCTCGTGCCAGCGCCCTCGCCGAGCAGCAGAGCGCTCAACAGTACGCCAAAGACTGGATTCATAAAGCCAAAGACCGACACACGGCTGACGGGGTTGACGGCAAGCAGACGCGACCATAGCGAGTACGCGACGGCGGAAATGAGTGCCATATAGATAATGAGTGCGATGGCGGGGATGATTGCGGTGGGGGAGAGCGCGCCACCCATCAAAAAGCCGATGGCGGTGAGGACCAGGCCGCCGACCAAGAACTGCCACCCGGCAAGCAAGACGCCGTCGTGCTTGCGCGAGAAGATGCCGATCAGGCAGGTCGAAAGAGCACCCGCGACAGTGGAGGCTAGGATAAAGCACTCGCCATCGAGCCTGAAGCCAAAGGTGCCATCTGCGCCCGAGAGGTTGACGAGCGCGACGCCGGCAAAGCCCAGCGCACAGCCAAGCACCTTGGCCGTATTGAGCTTCTCGGTGTGAAAAGCCAGGGCGGCAAAGAGGATTGCGAGGAAGTTGGCGCTGGCCTCGATGATGGAGCTCGACATGGCGCTGGCGCACGAGAGGCCCAGATAGAAAAAGAAGTACTGCCCGATAGTCTGGAAGAGCGACAACGTGAGGATGGGCTTGATGTCGCGCGCTTGCGGAACGAGCGGACGGCGCTGGGCTGCGCTCATGCCAACAATGACCAGCATGCCGGCAAGGGTGAAGCGCAGACCCGCGAAGAGCAGCTGCGAGGCGCTGTCGTGCGCGGGAATGCCAAAGAGGCCGTAGCCGATCTTGATGCAGGGGAAGGCGGAGCCCCAGAGCGCGCAGCAAACGAGACAGCCCAGGATGAGTCCGGGCAGGGTGGCGAGATACGGCTTGCGGCTTTCCATGATGTCCTTCCTACATGCGCGAAGCAAAAAAGAACCCGCCACCGGATGTGTCGGTGGCGGGTGTTGTTACCCGAAGGGATTGTACCCGATGGGAAAGGTTTAGGCGAAGTAGGCTACGCCGCTCTCAAAGATCGGCATGAATTTGTCGCCGGGGACATGCTCGGGCACGTTGCGGTACAGGTTGTCGCCGCGACGCTCGGCATGGCCCATCTTGCCCAGGACGCGGCCGTCGGGGCTCGTGATGCCCTCGATGGCGAGTGCGGAGCCGTTGGGGTTGACGGAGAGATCCATGCTGGGCTTGCCGTTCTCGCCCACGTACTGCGTGGCGACCTGGCCGTTGGCGATCAGCTGGGCGAGCACTTCGTCATTGGCGACAAAGCGGCCCTCGCCGTGGCTGATGGCGACGGTGTAGGGGTCGTCCAGGCTGCACTGCGACAGCCACGGGGACAAGTTGGACGAGATGCGGGTGCGCACCAGACGGCTCTGGTGGCGGCCGATGGTGTTGAACGTCAGCGTGGGCGCATCGGGCGTGGCGTCGACGATGTCACCGTAGGGCACCAGGCCGAGCTTGACCAGAGCCTGGAAGCCGTTGCAGATGCCCAGCATCAGGCCGTCGCGGGCCTTGAGCAGGTCGCGGACTGCCTCGGTGACCTCGGGAGCGCGGAAGAACGCCGTGATGAACTTGGCGGAGCCGTCGGGCTCGTCGCCGCCCGAGAAGCCGCCGGGGATCATGACGATCTGGCTTGCACGGATGCGGCGGGCAAGCTCGTGGGTGCTCTCGGCGACGGCCTCGGGCGTGAGGTTGTTGATCACGAAGGTGTCGGCCTCGGCACCGGCGGCACGGAAGGCGCGGGCGCTGTCGTACTCGCAGTTGTTGCCGGGGAACACGGGGATGATCACGCGCGGGCGGGCGATCTTGGCGCCGCCGTACACGTGGATATCCTTGGCGCGGAAGTCGATGGTCTCGACCTCGGGGGTCTCGCCGGCGCTGCGGTAGGTGAAGACGCCCTCGATGCCGCTCTCCCAGGCCTCCTGGAGCTCGGAGAGCTCGATGACTTCGGAACCGGTGTCGATAACATAGCCCTCGACGGTGGTGCCCAGGGGCTCGACGACAACGCCGTCGGCGACCTCGGGCAGCTCGGCATCCTCGGCGAGCTCGACAATAAAGCTGCCGTAGAGCGGGGTGAAGAGGCTCTCCACGTCTACATCCTCGGCAAGCTCGATACCGATCTGGTTACCGACGCACATCTTAAAGAGGCTCTCGGCGCCGCAGCCGTAGCCGGGCGTGGAGATGGCCAGGGCGTTGCCGGTAGCAGTGAGCGCCTCGACGGCGTCAAACGCGGCGAGCAGCTGCTGAGCATCGGGGCGGTAGTCCTCGCCATAGGTGGCGGGGGCGATGCGGACGACGCGGTGCGTGAGGCCCTTGAACTCGGGCGAGACGGCGCGGGCGGCCTTGCCCACGGCGACGGCGAAGCTGATCAGGGTCGGTGGAACGTTGAGCTCGCCGGCTTCGTCCTCAAACGAACCGCTCATGGAGTCCTTGCCGCCGATGGCGCCGGCACCCAGGTCGACCTGGGCCATAAGGGCACCCAGGACGGCAGCCATGGGCTTGCCCCAGCGCTCGGCCTCGGTGCGCAGGCGCTCGAAGTACTCCTGGAAGGAGAGGTAGGTGCGCTTGTGCTCAAAGCCGGCGGCAACGAGCTTGGCGATGGACTCGACCACGGACAGGTAGGCGCCCGCAAACTGGTCGGCTTCCATCAGGTAGGGGTTGAAGCCCCATGCCATGGCGCTTGCTGTGGTGGTCTCGCCGTCCACGGGGAATTTGGCGACCATGGCCGAGCTCGGGGTGAGCTGCGTCTTGCCGCCAAAGGGCATGAGCACGGTCGCGGCGCCGATGGTGGAGTCGAAGCGCTCGGAAAGGCCCTTGTTGGAAGCGACGTTGAGGTCGGTGACAAGCGAGGTCATGCGCTCGGCGAGCGTGGTGCCGGCCCAGCTGGGCTGCCACACGCTACGGGCGCACACGTGGGCGACCTGGTGCTTGGGTGCGCCGTTGGAGTTGAGGAACTCGCGGGACAGGTCGACAATGGCGACGCCGTTCCAAGCCATGCGCATGCGCGGCTCGGCGGTAACCTCGGCGATAACGGTCGCCTCCAGGTTCTCCTCGGCGGCGTAGCCCATGAACTCCTCGACGTCACCGTCGGCGACGGCGCAGGCCATGCGCTCCTGGGATTCAGAGATGGCGAGCTCGGTGCCGTCCAGGCCGTCGTACTTCTTGGTCACGGTATCAAGGTCGACATACAGGCCGTCGGCAAGCTCGCCCACGGCGACCGAGACGCCGCCGGCGCCAAAGTCGTTGCAGCGCTTGATCAGACGGCAGGCGTCGCCGCGGCGGAACAGACGCTGCAGCTTGCGCTCGACCGGGGCGTTGCCCTTCTGGACCTCGGCGCCCGAGGTCTCGATGGACTCGGTGTTCTGGGTCTTGGAGGAGCCGGTGGCGCCACCGATGCCGTCGCGGCCGGTGCGGCCGCCCAGCAGGATGATCTTGTCGGTGGGGGCGGGGCACTCGCGACGCACGTGGTTTGCCGGGGTAGCGCCCACGACGGCACCGACCTCCATGCGCTTGGCCACGTAACCGGGGTGATAGAGTTCGTTGACCTGACCGGTGGCAAGGCCGATCTGGTTGCCGTAGCTGGAGTAGCCGGCGGCAGCAGTGGTCACGAGCTTACGCTGCGGCAGCTTGCCCTCGAGCGTCTCGGAAACCGGGACGGTGGGGTCACCGGCGCCGGTGACGCGCATGGCCTGGTACACATAGCTGCGGCCCGAGAGCGGGTCACGGATGGCGCCGCCCACGCAGGTGGCGGCACCGCCGAAGGGCTCGATCTCGGTCGGGTGGTTGTGGGTCTCGTTCTTAAAGAGGAACAGCCAGTCCTGGTCCTCGCCGTCGACATCGACCTTCACCTTGACGGTGCAGGCGTTGATCTCCTCGGATTCGTCGACATCGGTCATGACGCCGGTCTTCTTGAGGTACTTGGCGCCGATGGTGCCCATGTCCATGAGGCAGACGGGCTTGGCGTCGCGACCGAGCTCGTGGCGCATCTCCATGTAGCGGTCGAAGGCCTGCTGCACCACGGCGTCGTCGATCGTCACGTCGTCCAGGACGGTGCCGAAGGTGGTGTGGCGGCAGTGGTCGGACCAATAGGTGTCGATCACGCGGATCTCGGTGATGGTGGGGTCGCGATCCTCATCGCGGAAGTACTGCTGGCAGAAGGCGATGTCTGCCTCGTCCATGGCAAGGCCGCGATCGGCGATAAAGGCGGCAAGGCCGGCCTCATCGAGCTCGCGGAAGCCGTCGAGCACCTCGACGGGCTGGGGCTCGGGGGTCTCCATGTACAGCGTCTCGGGCAGGTCGAGCGAGGCGATGCGCGCCTCGACGGGGTTTACCACGTAGTGCTTGATGGCATCGATGGCGGCTTCGTCCAGAGCGCCCGAGATCATATAGACCTTGGCGGAGCGCACGGCGGGGCGCTCGCCCTGGCTGATGAGCTGCACGCACTCGCTGGCGGAGTCGGCGCGCTGGTCAAACTGGCCAGGCAGGAATTCGACGGCAAAGACGGCGCCATCGCTTGCGGGGAGCTCGTCGTAGGTCACATCGACCTGGGGCTCGCTAAAGACGGTCGGCACGCAGGAGCGGAAAAGCTCCTCGTCGATGCCCTCGACGTCGTAGCGGTTGATGATCCTCAGGGCCTCGATGCCCTTGATGCCGAGAATTTCGGTCAGCTCGCCCTTGAGCTGCTGAGCCTCGACGTCGAACCCGGGTTTCTTCTCCACGTAGATACGAGAGACCATTGGTTCCTGCCTTCCTGATCGGTTGGGCGTACGGTACGGTATGCGGCAGCGGTCGGTTTACGGGACAAGCCTCGCGGTCGCCTTGAGCCACATGTTTGTAAACCTCACTATGATACGACAGCTCGCGGCGCGTTGAGGACGGCGAGGGTGCTACAGTGAAGCGCAAACAAGAGAAAGGCATCACATGGCATTCGTTTCGCTCGCCATCATCGCACTCGTGGCCTTTGCGAGTCCTTTTATCGCCTCGGCGATTCCCGGAAAACCCGTTCCCGAGACGGTCTTTTTGCTCGTGTTCGGCGCGGTGCTGGGACCCCATATGCTCGACATTATCCATGTAGATGCCGAGGTCTCGCTTGTGTCCGAGCTCGGTCTGGCCTTTTTGTTCCTGCTCGCCGGCTTTGAGATCGACCCCAAGAGCATCACGGGCGTCGAGGGGCGCTACGGCTTGGCGACGTGGGTCGTCACGTTTGGTATCGCCTGGCTTGCCGTGCGCTTTACTCCGTGGTTCTCGGTCAGCCATTTCGACGGTATCGCCGTGACGCTTGCCCTCACTTCGACGGCGCTCGGCACGCTCGTGCCCATCATGCGTGAGCGCTCGCTCACCGGAACGCGCGTGGGCGACTCGATCCTCGCGTATGGCACCTGGGGCGAACTTGGGCCCGTGCTTGCTATGTCGGTGTTGCTGTCTGCCCGCACCGGTATCCAAACGCTCGTAATCCTTGGCTTGTTTGCGGTGGTCTGCGTGTTGCTGGCTGTGGTCCCAAGCCGCTCCAAGCGCGTCGGCAGCCGCTTCTTTGCGTTTGTCGAGGAACGCGCCGATACCACGTCGCAGACGTTCGTGCGCCTGACGGTGCTCATCCTGGTCACGCTCGTGGCGTTCTCGGCCGTCTTTGATCTCGATATCGTGTTGGGTTCTTTTGCCGCCGGCTTTGTCCTGCGCTATATCATCCCCGAGGGCAATCATACGCTCGAGACCAAGCTCGACGGCCTGGCCTACGGCTTTTTGATTCCGGTGTTCTTTACCGTATCGGGCGCAAAGATCGACCTGACGGCCGTGGCGTCGCGTCCGGGCTTGCTCGCGGGCTTTATCGTGGCGTTGCTGATCATTCGCGCGGTGCCCATCCTTATTTCTATGAGCATTTGTCCTGCGACGCGCGATGTGTCGGCGTATGGTCGCATTACCGTGGCCCTGTACTGCACCACGGCGCTTCCGATCATCGTTGCCGTGACGAGCGTTGCCGTCAACGCGGGTGCGCTATCGCAAGATATTGCGTCGGTCATGGTTGCCGCCGGTGCCATCACGGTGTTCTTGATGCCATTGCTCGCGCAGCTCTTCTACCGCGTGGTCGACGCCGCACCGGTCGCTGCCGTGGCAGAGGTTGCCGAGCATCCATCCGATGCGCTTGACATCCTGCGCGCCCACCACGACCTAGCGAGCTTGCTCGCGCGCGAGCATGAGCTGCTGACTTCGCATGGCCATGGTCGCGTATTCGAGGGCCTGCCTACGCTCGATACGATTGCCGAGCGTCTTTCCGCCGAGGCGGCGAGCGGCCACATCGATGCTCGTATTGTTGACGCCGCCCATTTGCTGGCCGAGAAGACCTATGGCGACGAGATCGACCCGTCCAAGCTCACCCCGCGCGAGCGCCGCCGCCTTGAGCGCGCCAAGCTCGCCGTACACGAATACCGCCGCCGCATGCTAGAGCTCTACGCAAGAGAAGAAGCCGAGGACGACGACGGCAAGTAGCAAGGAATACCGGGATACGGGTTCCGTCTAAATAAAGGAAGGCGCGCTGCCTGCAATCGATGCAGACAGCGCGCTTTTTGCGTAGGGCTCTGTAGAAGGCTGGGGCAAAAGCCTGTGACCTTTAGGAGCGGGCTGCTCCGTCGACGGGGAGCACCGCGCCCGTGACGTAGGAGGACATGTCGCTCGCCAGGAAAACAAAGGCGTTGGCGACATCCTCGGGCTCGCCCATGCGACCCAGCGGAATGGTGGCGATGATGGGCTTGATGACCTCTTCGGGCAGGTTGGCGACCATGTCGGTCTTAGTCACGCCGGGGGCAACGGCGTTGACGCGGATGCCCATGGGAGCAAGCTCGCGCGAGAGCGACTGGACCATGCCGTTGACGGCAAATTTGGACGTGGGGTAACCGACGCCGGAGGGCTGGCCGTACTTGGCGACCATCGAGCTTGTGGTAGTGATGGTGCCGCCGTGGCCGGCCTCGGTCATGATCTTGGCGGCAGCCTGGTGGCCATTAAAGACGGCGACGACGTTAAGGTCCATGACCTTTGCGAACTCCTCGGCCGTGTAGTCCAAGAGGGGTGAACGCTGGGAGATACCGGCATTGTTGACGACCGTGTCCAAGCCGCCCATGTCGGCTGCAGTCTGCGTAAAGGCCTCAGTCACGGCCTCGAGCGAGGTGAGATCGCAGGAGCGACCCCAGACCTTGGCGTCGGGATAGGCGGCTGCCAGCTTCTCAACGGCCGCATCGGCGGTCTCCTGACGCGAGCCAAAGACAGTGACGGCGGCGCCCTCCTCGATAAAACGGCAGGCGATGGCATAGCCGATACCGCGCGTGCCTCCGGTGATGATTGCTTTCTTGCCCTCGAGCAACATGGTATTTCCTCTCATCGCGGGCGGACATTCGCAGCACAGCGTAGCCGTAACCGGAATCGGCCGTGTTTGCATATCGGTGAACGGTAGCCCGCGTTACCGATGAGCGGCTCGCGCAAATGTGCTCTGCCGTTGTGCTTGGGGCAGGAGACAAAAGGGCTCCCGTCCCACATCGGACGGGAGCCCTCAAGGCGCGTATTGCTAGGCGAGCGTTGGGTTAGTTGGCCATGACGCCTTCGGTCCAAGCCTCAACGTCCTCGATGCGCAGGACGTTGGCGACTTCGGCCACGCAGTCGACGCTGGCAAGCTCGGCGGCGGCAGCCTGGACGTCCTTCTCGAGCGCACGGTGCGTCAGGAAGATGACCGAGCAGGTATCGCTGGCGCCCGATTTGCCGTCCTCGACCTGGTTGATGAGCGAGATCGAGATGTTGTGCTTGGCAAAGATGTCGACCGTCTCGGACAGGGCGCCCACGCGGTCGGCGACCTTCAGGCGCACATAGTACTTGGTCTGGAGCTCGTCCATGGGCTTAAAGGCGAGGTTGTGACCGTAGGGCTCAATCTCGGGCAGCGGAGCCACGCCGCGGCTGATCTGCTCGGAGAGCGACAGGATGTCGCCCACGACGGCGCTCGCGGTGGGGAAGGAGCCTGCGCCGGCACCGTAGAACATGGTCTCACCCACGGCGTCGCCTACCACGTAGACAGCGTTCATGGCGCCGTTGACCTTGGCAAGCATGTGGTCGGCGGGGATCAGCGTGGGATGCACGCGGACGTCGACGCCGGCGTCGGTGTTGCGGGCGATGCCGAGCAGCTTAATGGTGTAGCCGAGCTCGCGGGCCTGGGCAATGTCCTCGGCGCCGATGGTACGGATACCCTGCTGGTACACATCGTCGGTGGTAACGCGGGTGCCAAAACCGATGGAGGCGAGGATGGCCGTCTTGCTGGCGGCGTCGAAGCCGTCGACGTCGGCGGACGGATCGGCCTCGGCATAGCCCTTGGCCTGTGCGTCGGCAAGCACATCGGCGTAATCGGCGCCCTCGGCGTCCATGCGCGACAGGATATAGTTGGTGGTACCGTTGAGAATGCCGGCGATGGTCAGGATCTTGTTGCCCACCAGGTCATGCTCGAGCGTGCTCACGATGGGGATGCCACCGCCGCAGCTGGCCTCGCACTTAATCTGCACGCCGCACGCGCGTGCCTTCTCGGCAAGCGTCTCGACGTGACGGCCCAGCAGGGCCTTGTTGGCAGAGACGACGTGCTTGCCGTTCTCGAAGGCGGTGGTGAAGATTTCGGTCGCGGGGTGCTCACCGCCGATGAGCTCGACAACGATGTCGACGGCGGGGTCGGTGACGACGTCGTGCCAGTCGCTCGTAAAGGCCTCGCGCTCAATACCGGCGGCTTCGGCCTGCTCCCAGGCAAGCGCGCAGGCGCGGGTCAGCTTAAGGTCGATGCCGTAGGCGGCCAGGTACTCATCGTGGTGGCTCTTGATCAGACGGGCCACGCCGCCGCCGACGGTTCCCAGACCGATGAGGCCGACGTTCACGGTGCGCAGGGGTTCGCTCATAGATAGCTCCTTCGTGCATCTCATGGATGGATTAACCGCTTAAAGGTTGAGTGCATTCTAGCGTGAACCGAGGGCGCGTGCTCGCCAGGCAACAGGAGTCGCACAAAACGGCACCCCCGAAACGCTGCGGAAACATTGGAAACACGCTCGCTACAAACGAACTTCCGTAACAAACTGTCAACGTTTGCACCATAAGGTTTGCCCTGTACCGCAAGACGGTCGCACCGCGGCCAGCGAAAAGGGGGACACCATGTTTAGCATCAACAACGTACTTAACCGCAGGAGTTTCTTGGCTGGCGCCGCGGCGCTCGGTAGCACCGCGGCACTCGCTGGTTGCTCGTCGGGTGGCTCGGACGGCGGCTCCGCCGATGACGGCAAGACCTTCAAGATCGGTGTCATCGGCCCTCTGACCGGCGCCGCGGCAACCTATGGCGTTTCGGCCGAGAAGGGTGCCAAGCTCGCCGCCAAGGATTTTTCGACCAAGGACCTCAAACTCTCGCTTAAGTCTGAGGATGACGTCGCTGACGGCGAGAAGGCCATCAACGCCTTCAATACCTTGTGCGACTGGGGCATGCAGGCGCTCGTCGGCCCCGTCACCACCGGTGCCGCCGTCGCTGTCTCGGGCGAGATCGCCGACGATATGCTCATGGTCACGCCTTCGGCCTCGTCGCTCGACGTTACCAAGGATAAGACCACGGTTTTCCAGGTTTGCTTCACCGATCCCACCATGGGCGCCAGCGCCGCGAAGTTCTTGGCCGAGAAGTACGCGGATGCCAAGATCGCCCTGTTCTACAACTCCGGCGATACGTATAGCTCGGGCGTTGCCGACGCTTTTGCCGAGCAGGCCAAGGCGTCCAAGCTCGACATCGTCGATACCGAGACCTTTAAGGACGACTCTTCCACGAGCTTTACCAACCAGCTCACCAAGGCCAAGGAGGCCGGCGCCACGCTCATCTTTGCGCCGATCTACTACACGCCGGCGTCCGTTTTGCTCAAGAACGCCAAGGACATGGGCTACGACATGACCCTCATGGGTACCGACGGCATGGACGGCCTGCTCTCTGTGGAAGGTTTCGATACCTCTCTTGCCGAGGGCGTACTGCTCATGACCCCGTTTTCGGCTGACGATGAGAAGAATGTCGACTTCGTCAAGGCCTATAAGGATGCCTACGACGAGACGCCCAACCAGTTTGCCGCCGACGCTTACGATTGCGTCCACGCCATCGCCGAGGCTATCGATAGGGCGGGGATTGACATTTCGGCCGACGGTGCCGACATTGCCGGCGACCTTGCCAAGGCCATGCGCAAGATCAAGATCGAGGGCCTGACAGGCGAGCTGACGTGGAATGACGAGGGCCAGGTCGAAAAGCCCGCCACAGCCTATGTGATTCAGGACGGCAAGCACATCGCCGCCTAAGTGCGCATAAAGCGCGACCGGTGAGGCCGTTTTATTCAGGGCAGGGACGCCTGTAACAGAACGGAAACATTACTTTCACACAATAAAGTTGCATTACTGCATAAAGTAATAGAAATACGCAGAATTATGGATAAATGAACAAATCTAAAGAAAAGTTGAAATAATCGCCACTTTCCTTAACTAAAGCGTCTAGTATTTTGCGAACGCCGAACACGGCGAAGGATGGCCTGTCGGGTAACCGAAACCCGACGAGATTTGAGAGGAGAGCCGCATGTCGAGCCTCACCGGTAAGTCATTGAACCCTGTTATGAATCGCAGGAGCGTTATCGCGAGCGCAGCAGGTCTGGGGGCGATGTCTATTCTAGCTGGCTGCTCCTCCAACGGCGGCGACAGCGGTTCCGCTTCGGGCGACGCTTCGTTTAAGATCGGCACCATCGGCCCGCTGACCGGCGCCAACGCGTCCTACGGCAAGTCCGTTACCCAGGGTGTCGAGCTTGGCTGCAAGGATTTCTCGACCAAGGAGCTGCCGCTTGCCAGCAAGGCCGAGGATGACCAGGCCGACGGCGAGAAGGCCGTCAACGCCTTTAACACCCTGCTCGACTGGGGCATGCAGGCCCTCGTCGGCCCGACCACCACGGGTGCGTCGGTTGCCGTTGCCGCCGAGTGCGGTAACGACCCCGAGACGTTCATGATCACTCCGTCCGCGT
Source organism: uncultured Collinsella sp. (assembly GCA_934675795.1). Lineage (GTDB taxonomy): Bacteria > Actinomycetota > Coriobacteriia > Coriobacteriales > Coriobacteriaceae > Collinsella. The sequence continues at coordinate 18,750 of CAKURW010000003.1, read as the reverse complement.
CCTCCGAGGACGTCACCAAGGGCAAGGATTGCGTCTTCCAGGTTTGCTTTACCGATCCCAACCAGGGCGTCAACGCTGCCAAGTTCCTGGCGCAGAAGTATGCGGACGAGAAGTTCGTGCTGTTCTATAACTCCGGCGACGCCTATTCTTCGGGCATCGCAGATTCCTTTAAGGTTCAGGCCGCTAAATCCAAGCTCGAGATTGTTGACGAGGAGACCTTTAAGGACGACTCCGCCACGAGCTTTACCAACCAGCTCACCAAGGCCAAGCAGGCCGGCGCTACCATGATCTTTGCGCCGATCTACTACACGCCGGCGTCCGTCCTGCTCAAGAACGCCAAGGACATGGGCTACGACGTCAAGATGATGGGCTGCGACGGCATGGACGGCATCCTGGGCGTTGAGGGCTTCGACACCTCTCTTGCCGAGGGTCTGCTGCTCATGACCCCGTTCTCCGCCGACGACGAGAAGAACGCCGACTTCGTCAACGCTTACAAGGATAAGTATGGCGAGACTCCGGACCAGTTTGCCGCCGACGCTTACGACGGCGTGCACGCGGTGGCCGAGGCCCTCGAGGAGGCCGGTCTTGGTGTCGACGCCGACCCGACCGAGGTCGCCGAGAAGCTGCCTAAGGCTATGCTCAAGATTACCGTTGACGGTCTGACCGGCAAGCTCACCTGGAACGATAAGGGCCAGGTCCAGAAGGAGCCCACGGCGTACGTCATCACCGACGGCAAGTACGTACAGGCCTAATAAGCCGCCTTACATAGAGCGGTTTTGATCCCAAGCAGGGGAGGTTTTGGCCTTCCCTGCTTGCTTGGTATCTAGGGACAGTGTAACGTCCCTGTTTCATACATTAACTGGAAACCTATTCGAAAGGGGGATGTGGAACATGACGGTCTTTATCCAATACCTGGTCAACGGCCTGTCCATGGGCAGCGTCTACGCCATCATCGCGTTGGGCTACACCATGGTCTACGGTATCGCCAAGATGCTGAACTTTGCTCACGGCGACGTTATCATGGTCGGTGCCTATGTCTCGTTCTGCGCCACGTCGTATCTCGGCCTCCCGGGCTGGGCATCTGTAGTTCTCTCTTGTGTGGTCTGTACCGTTCTCGGTGTTCTCATCGAGGGTCTGGCCTATAAGCCGCTGCGCCAAGCAGGCCCGCTGGCCGTTCTAATCACGGCTATCGGCGTGTCCTACTTCCTGCAGAATGCCGCGCAGCTTCTGTGGGGCGCCACGCCCAAGAACTTCACTTCGCTCGTCACCTTCCAGGTGCCGGAGTTCTTGGCCAAGTTCAACGTAAGCGCCGTCTCGCTCGTCACCATCGTCGCCTGCCTGGTTATCATGGCCGGCCTGATGTTCTTTACAGGTAAGACCAAGATGGGCAAAGCCATGCGCGCCGTGTCCGAGGACAAGGCCGCCGCTCAGCTCATGGGCATCAACGTCAACCGTACCATCTCGATGACGTTCGCCATCGGCTCTGCCCTTGCCGCCATCGCCGGCGTGCTGCTGTGCTCCTACTCGCCGGTGCTGCAGCCCACGACGGGCGCCATGCCTGGCATCAAGGCCTTCGACGCCGCCGTCTTCGGTGGCATCGGCTCCATCCCCGGCGCCTTTGTCGGTGGCATTCTTATCGGCATCATCGAGGCGATGGCACAGGCTTACATTTCCACGAGCCTTGCCAACTCCATCGTCTTTGGTGTTTTGATCATCGTCCTGCTCGTCAAGCCTGCCGGCCTCTTGGGCAAGTACGTCCCCGAGAAGGTGTAGGTGAGCGTTATGAAGTTTCTTAAAGATAAGCAGACGCGTCACGACTTTGTTACGTATGCCATGTGCATCGTGGCCTTCGCCATCGTGTTCTTTATGCAGTCGAACCACATGATTCCGCGCATGATCGCCGGTCAGTTGGTTCCCATCACGGCCTATATCGTCATGGCCATCTCCCTTAACCTCGTCGTCGGCATCGCGGGCGACTTGTCGCTGGGCCATGCGGGCTTTATGAGTGTCGGTGCCTACACGGGCATCGTCACCGCGGCCGCCCTCGAGAGCGCCGTTCCCTCCGATCCGGTGCGCCTTATCATCAGCATTGTGGTCGGCGCTATCGCCGCTGCCATCTTGGGCTTCTTGATCGGTATCCCGGTCCTGCGCCTGAGCGGCGATTACCTGGCTATCGTGACGCTGGCCTTTGGCGAGATCATCAAAGAGATCGTCACCTGCCTCATTGTGGGTGTCGACTCCCGCGGCCTGCACGTGATCTTTAACATCACGGGCAACTCTACGATCGACGACCTGCATCTGCTCGAGGACGGTACCGCCATCATCAAGGGCGCCCAGGGCGCCTCGGGCGTGTCGACGTACTCGACCTTCCTCGCCGGTGCCATCCTGGTCATGGTCGCACTCGTGATCGTGCTCAACCTGGTTCGCAGCCGTACCGGTCGTGCCATTATTGCCGTGCGCGACAACAAGATCGCTGCCGAGTCTGTGGGCATCTCCGTCACCCAGTACCGCATGATCGCCTTTGTGGTTTCCGCTGCCCTCGCCGGCGCTGCCGGAGCCCTGTTCGGCGGTAACTTCTCGCAGCTTTCCGCCACTAAGTTCGACTTCAATACGTCCATCCTCATTCTGGTGTTCGTGGTCCTGGGCGGCCTGGGCAATATGCGCGGCTCCGTTATCGCCGCGGCGCTGCTCACGGTGCTCCCCGAGCTGCTCCGTCAGTTCTCGGACTACCGCATGCTCATCTACGCCATCGTGTTGATTCTGGTCATGGTCTTTACTAACAACCCACAGCTCAAGGCGTTCTTCGCACGCATTAAGGACCGCTTTGCTTCCAAGAAGGAGGTGGCAGCCGATGCCCAGTAAGTTTGAGTTCAACAAGGGCAAGATGGTCCCGTATCCTTCTGGCGCCATCGTTCCCGACCGCGACCTGGGCCAGCGCCCGGCGCTCGAGTGCATTCACCTGGGCATTGAATTCGGCGGCCTTAAGGCGGTCGACGACTTTAGCCTAACCATCGGCAAGACCGAGATTGCCGGTCTCATCGGCCCCAACGGTGCCGGCAAGACCACGGTCTTCAACCTGCTCACCAAGGTGTACCAGCCTACGCACGGCACCATCCTGCTCGACGGTGAGGACACTTCGGGCAAGTCGGTCTACCAGGTCAACCGCATGGGTATTGCCCGTACGTTCCAGAACATCCGTCTGTTCAACACCATGACGGTGGAGGACAACGTTAAGGTCGGCCTGCACAACCAGGAGCGCTACTCCGGCTTTGAGGGCGTGTTGCGCCTGCCGACGTATTGGAAACACGAGAAGGCCGCCCACGAGCGCGCCATGGAACTGCTGTCCATCTTTGATATGGAGCACCTGGCAAACGAGCAGGCCGGATCGCTGCCTTATGGTGCCCAGCGTCGCCTGGAGATCGTCCGCGCGCTTGCCACCAACCCCAAGCTACTGCTGCTTGACGAGCCTGCCGCCGGCATGAACCCGTCCGAGACCGCGGAGCTCATGGAGAACATCGTCAAGATTCGCGACACCTTTGGCATTGCCATCATGCTTATCGAGCATGATATGTCGCTCGTTATGAACATCTGCGAGGGCATCTGCGTGCTCAACTTTGGTAAGGTCATCGCCAAGGGTACCGCCGAGGAAATCCAGAACAACGATGCCGTTATCGAGGCGTATCTGGGTAAGCAGGATAAGGGGGAGAACTAAATGGCAGAGCCGATGCTTTCCGTCTACAACATCAACGTCTGGTACGGCGCCATCCACGCCATCAAGGACATCTCCTTTAACGTCAACGAGGGTGAGATCGTGGCCTTGATCGGTGCCAACGGCGCCGGTAAGTCCACGACGCTCAAGACCGTCTCGGGCCTGCTGCGCTCCAAGACCGGCTCCATCAAGTTTATGGGCGAGGACATTACCCATACGCCCGCTGATAAGCTGGTTGGTAAGGGCCTGGCTCAAGTTCCCGAGGGTCGTCGCGCCTTTTTGCAGATGACGGTTGAGGAGAACCTGGAGATGGGTGCCTATACGCAGCCCAAGTCCACGGTGGCTCCGGGCCTGGAGCGCGTCTACGAGCAGTTCCCGCGCCTGAAGGAACGTCGTCGCCAGGTCGCCGGTACCCTTTCAGGCGGCGAGCAGCAGATGCTCGTTATGGGGCGCGCCCTTATGAGTAACCCCAAACTGCTTATGCTCGACGAACCTTCCATGGGTCTGGCGCCGATTCTGATCGAACAGATCTTCCAGATTGTCGAGGACCTGCACAAGGCCGGCACCACGGTGCTTCTGGTCGAGCAAAACGCGCAGATGGCGCTTTCCATTGCCACACGCGGTTACGTGCTCGAGACCGGCAAGATCACCATGACCGGTACCGGCCAAGAGCTCCTGCACGACGACAACGTCCGCAAAGCCTACCTCGGAGGCTAACCCACCTAACAAAAGGGGCGCTGACTATCTCAGTCAGCGCCCCTTTTTAGTTGCGGTGAAATAGGGACTGAATACGGGCTCCAGAGGCCAAAAGAGTCCCTATTCCACCGCAACTTCATGGGGATGTGTGACAATGCCCGTCGGAAAACATCTGCTGTCTTTGGGGGTCTATCTATGCTGTATGAGTTTTGTGCCGAGAACTTTGAGCGGGTGCCGGCAGCTATCGATGCCGGTGCAAAGCGCATCGAGCTGTGCGATAACCTTGCCGTTGGTGGCACCACGCCTTCGGCCGGCGTTATCAGCGCTACGACCAACTATGCCCACGAGCACGATGCACGGGTGATGTGCATGATTCGCCCGCGTGGCGGCGACTTTCACTACAACCAGGACGAGTTGCGTATGATGGAGATGGACCTGGGCCTTGCCGTGAGCGCCGGCGTTGACGGCTTGGCCTTTGGCTGCTGCAAGCCCTGCGCTGGCGGATGGGCACTCGACGAGCTTACGTTGGGCGCCCTCGTGATGGCCGCGGGCTGCGCGACCGAGGAATGCAAGCGTGAACCCATCGACATCACCTTCCACATGGCGTTTGATCAGCTCTCGCCCGAGGCTCAGCTCGACGCGATTGACATACTCGCCGACTGCGGCATCACACGCATCCTGACGCATGGTGGCGCTGCCGGTGCGCCGATCGAGGACAACTTCGAAAACCTGGCCCGCTTGATCGAGTATGCGGGCGACCGCTTGACCATCCTTCCCGGCGGCGGCATTTCCACGGTCAACCGCGATACCGTGGCGGCGGCACTGGGCGTCTCCGAGCTCCATGGCACCAAGATTGTGCCGCTGGAGGTGTAGCCCGTGGCACTTGTATTCGATGTCCAGCAGGCGAGCGGTAAGCCCGACGATAATCGTCGCCCTGGCACCGCGTGCCCCTTTTGCGACACGGAGGGGCTTGCCAACATCATCCAGCGCGATGGTGACTGCATCTGGCTCGAGAATAAGTTCAAGACATTGCGGGCCACACGTCAGACCGTATTGATCGAGTCTGCCAATCACGACGCCGACCTGGTGACCTATGAACCGGATGAGCTGCATCATGTGATGCGGTTTGCCCTGGGCTGTTGGCAGCAGATGATCGATTCCCAACAGTACTGCAGTGTGCTCATGTACAAGAACAAAGGCCCGCTTTCGGGCGGCAGCCTCGTCCATCCACACATGCAGATTGTGGGCTTGGAACAGGAGGACGGCTATGCGGCGCTGGCCTCAGCCAACTTTGAAGGCATCAGTGTCTGGCAACAGGGGAGAATCTCGGTCGACATCTCAACCGAACCGATCATGGGGTTCTTTGAGATCAACGTTTCAGCCCCGCAGGGAATCGCTGCCAGCGATGACACGAGAGACCAAGCCGAGGCGGATCTCTTCGCCGATGCGATCCAGGTAGCTCTGCGCTATATCCTGAACGAGCACCACGGTGGTCGCGCAGAGTCGTACAACCTGTTCTTCTATCACCTGGGCGGTCGGACCATTGCCAAGGCGCTGCCACGTTGGGTGGTTTCGCCCTACTTTGTCGGCTATCGTTTGGCCCAGGTCAATGCTGAGACAACGCTCGATATCGATGCTGAGCGCCTGCGTGCACATCTGGAGGCGCTCACATCGTAAAGTGAGCGCCCGCACACTGCGGACAGTCTAGCGCGCCATTGCATCGCGGCCGGCCTCGACGCGCTTGCGCTGGGCGGCGCGCTCCTCGCCGGTCAGACGCTCAAAGAGATGCCCGATAAGCGAGGCGAGTACCTGCTGAAACAGCGTTCCGCACATGACGGGAAACACGACTTCGCCCGGAAAGTACTGCGTGGCGATGACGGCGCCCGAAGAGATGTTACGCATGCCGCAGGTAAAGCACATGGTGGTCGTCTCGCTATATGGCAGATGCAGCGTATGGGCGACCAGAAAACCGACGACAAAGCCACTGATGGCGAAGACCAAAATAAAGAGGGCGACTTCCAAGCGCACCGCGTTCATGTGCAGCACGTACTCGCTCATGGCGGTGGAGTTGGAGGCGATAACGCCCATCATCATGAATTTGCAGGCGGGCGAGAGCACGGGGGAGAGTTTTTCGTGCCCCCATCCGCGCGTGAGCTCGTTGATCACGATGCCGAGCACGGCGGGGATGGCGATCATAAAGGCCATGTCTTGCATCATGCTCGGCACATCGATCGAGACGGTGGCGCCCAGCAGGAGCTTGAGCGTGAGCGGAATCGTCACAGGGGAGATAACCGAGGACGTCAGGATGATGGTGAGCGCGAGCGGGCCGTTGCCGCCGAACATGCTAATCCACATAAAGGCAGTGACCGCCACGGGTACGCTGTACTCGAGCACGATGCCGCAGACAAGGTTGGGATTGGAGCCAAAGAATAACGCTCCCATGGCATAGGCCACGATGGGAATAAGCGCCGCCGAGACGAGCAGTGCCAAAATCAGGTGCAGGGGACGGCGGAACACCTCGGCTACCTGGTGGAAGGTGTTGCTGAGCGCACCCTGAAACGTCATAAAGGCGAAGAGGGCGGGAACAATGGGCTTGAGCACGCCAATCTGCTGGGGAAAGAGCACGCCGAGCGCCACGCAAATCGGAACGATGACCTGCATATGCCCCGCGAGGAACTTTCCCAGTCCAGTCCATTGCTTCATATGTCCCGTGACTCCCTTTATCCGCGAACTCGTTTGTATGGATATGCTAGACGCTCACATGTGTCCGTGCGTCAGAAACGCTCGATTATTTCGAGGCTATTACCGGCATCGTTTACCGAAACCGCGGCGTGCTGCGGCGATTTGCGTCCGCGCCGCACGGTATAATAAATCCGTTCAACAGATCTGCCTGCCGAAGCGGGCATACACAGAGGACTCATCGCTATGAACCGTGAGAGGTATCGCGGCGACCTGCCCCTATCGGGGGTGGGCGCCTATGTCATCGCTTAAGACGACGCATCGCTGGGCGGTCGCTCGGCAAAACCCCGAGCTCGAAAAGGAGCTTTCGGCTGGCCTGGGCATACCCGGGCTGGTGGCGCGCATTATGGTTGCACACGGCATTACATCCATCGAGGAAGGCCAGCTGTTTTTGACACCTTCGCTCGATCGCGACTGGGCCGACCCACTCATTATCCCGGGCATGTCGGTCGTTGCCGACCGCGTCGAGCGTGCCATCCGCAACCACGAGCACATTGCGGTCTTTGGCGATTTTGACGTTGACGGTATTACGTCGACCTGCCTGTTGACCGAGGCACTGCGCACGTTTGGCGCCAATGTCACACCATTCATCCCGCACCGCTTTGACGAGGGATATGGCCTTTCGCGCGCGGCGCTCGACCGCGTCAACGAGCTCGCCCAACCCAATCTGATCGTGACCGTTGATAACGGTATCGCGGCGAAGGAGGAGGTCTCCTATCTGGAGAGCCTGGGAATCGATCTGGTGGTCACGGACCATCACGAGCCCTCCGATCAGGTGCCGCAGGGCGTGCCCCTAACCGACCCTAAGCTTGAGAACGAGGGTCCCTCGCGCGAGCTTGCCGGTGCTGGCGTGGCACTCAAGCTGGTGCAAGTCCTGGGCGAGCGTTTGGGCAAATCGTCGTATTGGCGTTCGTTGATTGAGGTCGCGGCGCTGGGTACCGTGTCCGACATGATGCCGTTGACGCCCGAGAACCGCGCGCTGGTCGCCGAGGGCATCCAGCAGATGCGCGTGACAGCTCGTCCCGGCTACATCGCGCTGGCAGCGCTCGCCAAGGCGGACCTCTCCAGCATTACGGCCGATGGCCTGTCGTTTTCGCTCATTCCTCGTCTGAATGCTGCCGGCCGCATGGCTGATCCCAAGCTGGCGCTCGACCTGCTGCTTGCCCGCGACCCCATCGAAGCGAGTGCGCTTGCCGCCGAGCTCGAGGAAATCAATCGCCAACGCCGCGAGATCGAGGCGGAGCTCACACGCGATGCCATGGCGAAGGTCGAGGAGACTTATGACGGCGGTCGCGCGATCGTCGTGGGCGGCGAGGGCTGGCACGAGGGCGTCAAGGGTATCGTAGCGAGCCGTCTGACCAACCGTTATCACGTGCCGGCGCTGCTTTTCTCGATCGAAGACGGTATCGCTCGCGGTTCGGGTCGCTCGGTGGGCAAGGTCAACCTGTTCGACGCCGTCGAGCGTTGCTCCGACCTGCTGATTCGTCGCGGCGGGCATGCGGGTGCGGTGGGCGTGACCATCGAGGCGTCCAAGCTCGACGAGTTCCGTCGACGTCTTTCCTCCGTGCTGTCCGAGCTTCCCGCCGAGGACTTTGAGGACACCGACGAGGTTGCCGCCACCGTCGACCTCTCCGAGCTGAATATTGAGACCATCGAGCAGATCTCCCGTCTTGAGCCGTTTGGCCAGGGCAACAAGGTGCCGCTGTTGGCGGCCGAGGGCGTGACAATGTGCGATCGCGCCGTGGTGGGCAAAACCGGCGAGCACATGCGCTTCGTGGCGACCGATGGCGCCGCGAGTGTGCCGGCCATTATGTTTCGCGTGCCGCAGATCGATAAGCTCATCAATTGCGATAGCGCCGTCGATTTGGTGTTCGAGGCCGTGGCCGAGCATTGGCAGGGACGTGTGAAGCCCAAGCTCATGATTAAAGATGTCTTGGTGCGCGATACCACGGCGCCCAATATCGACGACCCGGCATGTGAGCTTCGCCGCGGCGTGGAGCCTGCGGACGCCGGTCTTCGTCTGGAGTCCCGAAAGCGCCAAACGCTCGCCCAGCTTTCCTATACCGAGCTGACGCGCTCGCTTATCCATAGCTTTATCGGCTCGAACCAGCCGCACCGCGCGCAGGTCGAGGCGCTCGATGCCCTGGCCGATCATCAAAGTGTTCTGGCCGTTATGGGAACGGGGCGCGGAAAGTCCCTTATCTTCCATGTGCATGCCGCGCGCGAGGCGGTCCTTCGCGGGCGTGCAAGTATCTTTGTCTATCCGCTGCGCGCGCTCGTTGCCGACCAGGCCTATCACCTCTCATCGACGATGGCCGCGCTCGGCATTGGCGTAGGCGTGCTGACCGGCGAGACCGTGGAGGCGGCGCGCGATGACGTGTTTGCCGGCTTGGCTTCGGGCCGCACCGGCATCGTGCTCACGACGCCCGAGTTCCTGTCCATTCACCGCGACCGCTTTGCGCGTTCGGGGCGCATCGGTTTTGTCGTCATCGATGAGGCGCATCATGCCGGTCTTGCCAAGGGCGGCGACCGCAGTGCCTATCTCGACATGCCCGATATCCTCAAGGCCCTGGGTGACCCGGTCGTTCTGGCCGCGACTGCCACCGCAACGGCTCCGGTTGTGGCCGAGCTCGCCCGCGTGCTACCGATTACCCGTACGGTGGTCGACGAGACGGTGCGCGAGAACTTGCAGCTCGAGGACGACCGCGACCTTGCGAGCCGCGAGAACCGTTTGGTGTCGATTGTGGCGACGGGGGAAAAGACCGTCATCTACGTCAATTCGCGCGACCAGTCCGTGGCGCTCGCCAAGACGTTGCGCAAGCGTGTGCCCGATTGCGCAACCCATATCGCGTTCTATAACGCGGGGCTTGCGCGTTCCGATCGCCGCCGCGTGGAGGAAGCATTTCGAGACGGAAGCCTCAGCTGCATTGTTTCGACCTCCGCCTTTGGCGAGGGTGTCAACCTACCCGATATCCGCCATGTCGTGCTGTACCACATGCCGTTTGGCGGCATTGAGTTCAACCAGATGAGCGGACGTGCCGGCCGCGATGGCCAGCCCGCCGTGATCCATCTGCTCTATTCGTCGCGCGACGCCCGCATTAACGAGCGCCTGCTCGACTGCTATGCGCCCGAGCGCGACGAGCTCGTCACGCTCTATCGCGCGCTGCAGACCATGTGGCGCTCCAACCGCGGCAAAACCGGGGACGATTCCTTTAGCGCGAGCGATATCGACATCGCGCAGATGTGTCTTGCCATCGATGCCCGCACGCCGGTCGACGAGCGCTCGGTGGAAAGCGGCCTGGGAATCTTCGAAGAGCTTGGTTTCTGTCGCGTTTCGGGGTTTGACGACACTCGTCGTATCGCGATGGCCGAAAACCCCGGCCGCGTGCAATTGAGCAGGTCAATTCGCTATTTGGAGGGCTTGCGCTCGCGCATGGAGTTTTCGGCTTTCCGGAGCTGGGCGCTCGATTCGTGCGCTTCTGATATGCTAGCCAAAGTTAACCGCCCGATCGTACCGCGGGCCTAGGGGAAGGGGACCTCGATGGATGCCGCAGCCCGTACCGCCCATGATTCCACCCTCCAGCCGTTTTCGGAGATGGAGCACTATAAGCATGCCGATGAGCTGCCGCCCGAGATTATGGCGGACAGCTACGACAAGCTGGAGCGCCTGTGCCTCAAATATATGAATGAGGACGACTTTTCTAAGGTTGAGCAGGCCTACTGCTTTGCCGCCGAGAAGCACTGCAACCAAAAGCGCCGCTCGGGCGAGATGTACATTAACCATCCCGTCGAGGTTGCCATCATTTTGGCCGATCTCAAGATGGACTGCGATGTGGTGTGTGCCGCGCTGCTGCACGATACCGTCGAGGATACCGAGACCTCGCTCACCGATGTTTCCGGCCTGTTTGGCGATACGGTGGCCGAGCTCGTCGATGGCGTGACCAAGCTCACCAACATCGAAGTCGATAGCATGGACGAGAAGCAGGCGCTTACGCTGCGCAAGATGTTCCTCGCCATGTCCAAGGACATCCGCGTTATTATCGTTAAGCTTGCCGACCGCCTGCATAACATGCGTACGCTGGCGGCCCTTCGCGAGGACCGTCGTCTGTTTAAGGCCCGCGAGACCATGGACGTGTATGCGCCCCTGGCCGACCGTCTGGGCATGAGCTCTATTAAGTGGGAGCTCGAGGACCTGTCCTTCTTCTACCTTGAGCCCGACGCCTACCAGCGCATCGCGCGCATGGTGGCGGAGTCGCGCGAGGTCCGTGAGCGCTATCTGGCCGAGACCATCAAGACGCTCACCGACGAGCTCAACCGCATTGGCCTGGAGGGCTTCCAGATCAATGGTCGCTCCAAGCACTATTGGTCTATCTACCAAAAGATGAAGCGCAAGGGCAAGGAGTTCTCCGAGATCTACGATTTGGTGGCGCTGCGCGTCATCACGCATTCGGTGCGCGATTGCTACTCCACGCTCGGCGCGGTGCATACGCTGTGGCACCCCATGCCCGGTCGCTTTAAAGACTATATCGCCATGCCCAAGGTCAATAACTACCAGTCGCTCCATACGACGGTTATCGGCCCCACGGCCCGCCCGCTCGAGATTCAGATTCGAACCTATGAGATGCATGAGCAGGCCGAGTACGGCATTGCCGCCCACTGGCTCTATAAGAAGTCGGGCGGATCGTCTGCGTCTAAGACCAATGATGCCCAGCGTTTGGACGACCAGATTAACTGGCTCAAACATTCGCTGGATTGGGCAGCGTCTGATGAGATTACCGACGCTAAGGAATACCTGCACTCGCTGAAGGTCGACTTGTTTGACCAGGAGATTTTTGTCTTTACGCCCAAGGGCGAGGTCATGGCGCTTCGCGCCGGCTCCACGCCGCTCGACTTTGCCTACGCCGTTCACACCGAGGTGGGCAACCACTGCGTCGGTGCCAAGATCAACGGTGCGGTGGCCCCACTCACGCACGAGATCAAGACGGGCGACCGCGTCGAGATCCTGACCAACAAGAGTTCCAAGCCGTCTCGTGATTGGCTCAAGATCGTTAAGACGCCTTCCGCCAAGTCAAAGATTCGCCGTTACTTCGCTGCCGCGACCAAAGACGATGACGCTGCTGCCGGCCGCGATATACTGGCCAAGGACCTGCGCAAGCGCGGGTATGGCATCTCTACGCCGCGATCCACGCGTGCGCTCAACGCCGTGGCGGAGCAGTTGAACTTCAAGCAGCTCGAGGACCTGTTTGCCGCCGTGGGCGCCGGCAAGGTTGCCCCGCGCGCCGTGGGTAACAAGGTCGAGCAGATTTTGGACCCCAAGCCCGAGGAGCAGCTCACCAAGGCCGAGGCTATCGCCGAGGTCGTGAAACAGCCGGCCCGAGGCTCCAACCGAAAGCCGCAAAAGCGCGGCAAGAGCGCCAGCAACGGCATTATCGTCAAGGGCGAGAGCAACAGCGGCCTGCTGGTCCGTCTGGCACATTGCTGCAATCCGGTGACGGGCGACGATATCGTCGGCTTCATCACGCGCGGTCGTGGCGTTTCGGTGCATCGCGCCAACTGCCCCAACGTCAAGGGTCTTATGGAGCATCCCGAGCGCATGATCGAAGTGGAGTGGGACGGCGCTGCCGACACCCTCTTCCAGGTCGAGATCGTGGTCGAGTGCCTGGACCGCATGGGCCTGCTCAAGGATGTCACTATTGCCATTGGCGATGCGGGCGGCAATATCCTTTCGGCCGCCACGTCGACCAACCGCGAGGGTATTGCAACCCTGCGCTTTATGGTCGAGATCTCGGACGCGAGTGGTCTGGATCCGCTGCTGGCCTCTATCAGCAGCGTTGACTCGGTCTACGACGCACGCCGCCTGATGCCCGGCGAGGGTGGAGCCCAGCTTAAGCGCCGCGTTTAGTCGCGACGAACGCGCCACATTATCAATATTCGCTACACTCGAGGCATCGTTTGATGCCTCGAGTTCTATAGAGAGGAGAGGGACATGAGTGCTATGTCCTTGGATGTAACTCCCAAGGGGTCGGTCGAGATCGAGACGCTCGTAAACGGTCCCATTCAGACCAATAGCTATGCTCTTATTTCGGGCAATGAGTGCGTGATTATCGACCCTGCGTGGGAAGGCGAGCGCCTGGTGGAGCATATTCGAGCCGAACATCCCGGCGTACGCGTGCTTGGCGCCGTATGCACTCATGGCCATGCCGATCATGTTGGTGGTGTTGCCGGCGTGCGAACCACCGTTGGCGAGGGCTGCCAGTATGAGCTGTGTGCTAAGGATGCGGCGGTGCCGCATACGAACATCAAGGAACAGCGAGCTATGTGGGGCATTGAGACGCCCGACCCCGGGGAGCCGACGCGCCTGCTCGCCGAGGGCGATACTCTCAAGGTGGGCGATATCTGCCTGCAGGTGATCGAGACGCCAGGGCATACGCCGGGCGGGATCGTCTTGTTTGCTGCCACCGAGCAGGGGAACATTGCCTTTGTGGGCGACACCCTGTTTCCGGGTGGGCACGGCCGCACCGATCTTGCCGGTGGCGACGAGGCGGCGATTCTGCGCTCGCTCTCCAAGCTCGCCCGGCTTCTCCCGCCCGATACCGTTTGCCTAACCGGGCATGGCGATTCGACCACCATGGCACGCGAGCTCATGCAGAACCCTTTCATGCAGGTGTAGCTTTATAGTCAGCTTCTAAAGCACGAGAAGCGTCCAAACGTCAAGCTATTTTTCCCCAACGGGTCAATTTCGTAGGGCAAACGGTCAAAAAAGTCTGTTTGGACGATATTCGTGAACAAACGAACGTTTATGCTCGGGTGCGCCGTGGTAAAATCACAGGCGTTATCGGAGCAACCTTACAGGAGGTTTCTTTTATGCTCGTCAACGCAGCAGACATGCTCAAGAAGGCCGAGGCCGGCAAGTACGCTCTCGGTGCCTTCAACACCAACAACCTCGAGTGGACCCTGGCTATTCTCCAGGCCGCCGAGGAGGCCAAGTCTCCGCTGATCCTTCAGTGCACCGCTGGTGCCGCTAAGTGGATGGGCGGTTTCAAGGTCTGCGCCGACATGGTCAAGGCTGCCGTCGAGGCCACGGGCGTTACCGTTCCCGTCGCCCTTCACCTCGATCACGGTTCTTACGAGGACTGCTTCAAGTGCATCGAGGCCGGCTTCACGTCCATCATGTATGACGGCTCTCACGAGGAGACCTTCCAGCTTAACCTCGACCGCACCAAGGAGCTCGTTGAGCTTGCCCACTCCAAGGGCATGTCCATCGAGGCCGAGGTCGGCGGCATCGGCGGCACCGAGGACGGCGTGACCTCCAACGGCGAGCTCGCTGACCCCGCTGAGTGCAAGCAGATTGCTGACCTGGGCGTCGACTTCCTCGCCTGCGGCATCGGCAACATCCACGGCGTGTATCCCGCCGACTGGGCTGGCCTTTCCTTCGAGCGTCTGGGCGAGATCAAGGCTCAGACCGGCGACCTGCCCCTCGTTCTGCACGGTGGCACCGGCATCCCCGAGGATCAGATCAAGAAGGCCATCTCCCTGGGCATCTCCAAGATCAATGTCAACACCGACCTGCAGCTCGTCTTCGCCAAGGGCGTCCGCGAGTACATCGAGGCTGGCAAGGATCAGCAGGGCAAGGGCTTTGACCCCCGCAAGCTCCTCAAGCCTGGTCGCGACAATATCGTTGCCCGCACCAAGGAGCTCATGGAGGAGTTTGGCTCCGTCAACAAGGCGTAAGCGTCGCTAAACTTCCCGTCGGAAGCCCCGTCCCCCTACACTGTTTCCTTTGCGCTCACCTGGCTTCGCCAGAAGTCGCGCCAAGGAAACAGTTCCGGGGGACGGGGCTTCCTTCGTTTAACGCCGCAGGGTTACTGGGCTGAATTTATTTATTGACTACCGTTCGGCGGCGTTGATGGCTCCCTTGTTGGGGCTTTCTTTTTATCTCGCTACAATGGGCTTCAAGCGTTCTAGTGACTTGGAGTTTGGTATGGCTGTTATTGATGTGCTGCCTTCGGATGGGAAGGTTATTGACGAGGGTCCTGTTGGTTGCTCTGTTGATGTTTGTTGTGATGATTTTCGTCATCTCGATATTGGTCTGCCGCCCGAGATTCTTCGTCTTAAGGATGCCGGCTATTTGACGCAGGCTGTTGCGGCTTGTGATCGCCTTTTGGAGCAGAATCCTGAGCCTTCGCTGGCTGCTTGTGTTCGTGCCGAGCGGTATCGCATGCTCGAGACGCCGCTTCATTTTTCGGTGTCGCGCGATCAGGCTATTGCGATGATTCTCGAGGAGTGGCCAGAGTTTACCGAAGAGCTGTTTGATGACCTGATTAATCGTAAGCGTATTGACTGGCGCTTTATCGATGGCGAGCTGTTCGTTCTCGACAACTTCCTCGATTCACTTCGCGTGTACCCCAAGGAGGTTCCGGGCCTGCGTCCCGATTCTACGGACGGCATCGCGCTGCGTAACCAGATGCTCAGGGAGATGGAGTCGCAAAACGGGTTGACTCGCGTCATCACGCTTAAGGCATCCGTGTCTGTTCCCGGGGCTCTGGAGGGAGAGTCTGTTCGCGCGTGGCTACCCGTTGCCGCCGCCTGTCGTCAACAGTCTCATATCGAGGTTCTCGATATGACGTCGGGGGGTACCGTTGCCCCTGAAAACGTTTCGGCTCGCGCTGCCTCTTGGACATCTTCGACTGAACATTCATTCTCGGTGACCTATCGCTATCACATCGATGCCGCCTATTGCGATATCTATGGTGGCGCGCTCCCATCGCATACGTGCATGGACACGCCGCTGCCCGAGGACACTTCCGAGGACCGTCCGCACATTGCGTTTACGCCGTACCTGCGACAGTTGACGGAGCGTGTTATTGACGGGCTCGAGGATCCGCTCGATCGCGCTCGTGCTATCTATGATTACCTGACGCAGCATATCGACTATCGCTATCAGCCACCGTACCTGCTTTTGGGATCTATTGCCGACGACTGTGCGCATTCGCTTCGCGGCGATTGCGGCGTTATGGCGCTCACGTTTATCACCATGTGCCGCATCGCGGGCGTTCCTGCCCGTTGGCAGAGCGGCCTGTATGTTGCGCCCGATTCGGTGGGGCCGCACGATTGGGCTGAGTTCTATACGCCACAGACCGGTTGGCTTAACGCCGACGTATCGTTTGGTTCCTCGGCACGCAGGATGGGGGAGGAGTGGCGTCGTCGTCACTACTTTGGCAATCTCGACCCGTGGCGTATGGTGGCCAACAACCGATTCCAGGCTGAATTTGTGCCTGCTTTCGATGGTATGCGCGAGGATCCCTATGACAACCAGATGGGCGAGGCCTCGGTTGACGGACGTGGATGTCGTAAGCGGGAGATGTTGCGCAAGGTTGAGCTTATCGAAATGCTCGAAGTTCCATTTTCGGACTAATCAACAGAAAGCTGTGATAAACTAACTCACGCATTACGTGCCCGAGTGGCGGAATTGGCAGACGCAGTGGACTCAAAATCCACCGTTGGCAACAACGTGCGAGTTCGAGTCTCGCCTCGGGCACCATACATGCAAAAGAGCGTTCAAGGGGGTCAAGGCCCCCTTTTTCGTGCCGAACTCGCGTGAGCGCGCGGATCGTTAAGCAAACAGGCCTGTGGCCTGTTTGTAGCGGAGCGTGGCGAGGGCGCCATGCGCCCGAAGCCCGGGGCTTCGCGAAGCGAAGGCCCTTCGAGTCTCGCCTCGGGCACCATACATGCACCTGCGCTTCAAGGGGGTCAAGGCCCCTTTTTCGTGTACGTAATGTGATAGCGCACTGTACGTGTTATTATGCCCAAGGCGTTGTTCCCGCAATGCCCTAAAGAGGAACCCGAGGGTTCCCACCTTTTGGCGCCAATGAGCAGCTGACTGGTCATACAACCTAGATTCCCTTCCTCATACCGAGGATGTCTATGTGTACGACCTGGTTGCTGAAAAGCGCCGGGTTATTTTTTTACGAATGGAGGTAGGGAAAATAGCTAAGTCTGATGACACCCGCATCAACGACGAGATCACCGCATCTTCGTGCCGTTTGATTGGCGTCGATGGCTCTCAGCTCGGCCTGTTCGCCATCCGCGATGCCCAGCGCGTTGCTGACGATCAGGGTCTCGACCTGGTCGAGATCGCTCCCAACGCGGAGCCGCCGGTCTGCAAGGTCATGGACTACGGTAAGTTCAAGTACCAGCAGGCCATGAAGGCTAAGGCCGCTCGTAAGAACCAGTCCAAGGTCGAGGTCAAGGAAATGAAGTTCCGACCCAAGATCGACGTTGGCGATTACGAGACCAAGAAGGGCCACGTTCTGCGTTTCCTCAAGAAGGGCGCACGCGTTAAGATTACCATCATGTTCCGCGGCCGTGAGATGGCTCACCCGGAGCAGGGTCTTAACGTTCTCGAGCGTCTCGCCGAGGATCTCAAGCCTTACGCTACGGTCGAGTCCAAGCCTAAGATGGAAGGCCGTAACATGCTTATGCTGCTCGCCCCGATTAAGGGCGCCTTCGATGAGGATAAAGCGGCAAGCGATACCAAGTAACTAGTGTTCTGTAACCGATTAAGGAGTATTTCATGCCTAAGATGAAGTCCCACAGCGGCACCAAGAAGCGTTTCCGCAAGACTGGTACCGGCAAGCTTATGCGCGCCAAGGCTTTCAAAAGCCACATCCTGAGCAAGAAGTCCACCAAGCGTAAGCGTGGCTTCCGTCAGGAGACCGAGATCGCCGCTGCCGACCGCAAGGTCATCAAGTCGCGTCTCGCCTAAGTTCGCGTTCCCGTTTTTCGTTTTACCGTCTAGGAGTTGATAGAACATGGCACGTATTAAGCGCGCTGTTGCCGCCAAGAAGAAGCGCCGTACCGTTATGCACCGTGCGAAGGGTTACTACGGTGCCGCTTCGCGTACTTACAAGCATGCTAAAGAGCAGGTCCAGCACTCCCTGCAGTATCAGTATCGTGATCGCCGCAACAAGAAGCGCGAGATCCGCTCTCTCTGGATCACCCGCATCAACGCTGCCGCTCGCCTGAACGACATCTCTTACTCTCAGTTCATGCACGGCCTGAAGGTTGCCGGCATCGAGCTCGACCGTAAGGTCCTGGCTCAGATGGCTTACGAGGACATCGAGTCCTTCAACGAGCTGGCTGCCATTGCCAAGAAGGCTCTCGAGGCCTAATAGATTCTGTTGAATCGCTAGGGGAGTGTCGCACTGTGCGCGACACTCCCTCTTTTTATCTAGAGCGCTGGTTTATATAGCAAAAGCGCGGGTAGATAGACACTTACAGGTGACCGATCTTTATATATCTCTTAACCGAAGGGTCATCATCTGATACGCGCAGTATTTCTGCACCAGCCTTTCTATTACTTATATAGGAAGCGATAAGTTGTGTAGGACTTGTGAAGAGTGGAATTGACGTCCCACATCGCTTCGCGGTCTGGCAATATATCTCGTTGCCGCGCGGCCCGGTGGAACCGGGAACCAGCGCAGGCGTGCACCTTGAGAACCGGATACTGCGAGGATGGACACACCAGATGTGTCGCATCCGGGCAGACATCGAACCATTTGAAATGGTCTAACTTGGATTTGTTTTTCGCAAGGCCGCCGAGAGGC
>CAKURW010000002.1 GCA_934675795.1 uncultured Collinsella sp. | reverse complement strand
CGCCGCGGGATCGTCTTGCCGCTCACATATTGGCTCATCTGACTCTTGCCGAGTTTTTTGCCGAGCATCTCCGATGCGCGGATTACGTCCGACTGGCGAACGTCGCGATTGGACATAGTCTGTCGCAGGCGATCGCAAAACGTCTCTTGGGCCACAGGAACCTCCTTGCTGGCAAAGTTCAATTTATAGAACACGAATTGAACCTGAGTTCAATTTAGGCAGCAGTATAGCGCGACGCATTATCCGAAAGTTCAATTTCATAAGAAAATGTACCGAGCCCCGAGAATTGTCCCAAAGTGGACAACAGGTACGCGCTTTTAGAGATATTCAAGGAAACGAGCCGCCGCAAGAGAAACGTCAGCCGTGCGATATATGGCATTAATCTGGCGATGAGGATGTCCCTCGAGCGGGCGCACGGCAATATCGAACTGGCAGCGGCGCAAGATGAGCGCCGGAAGAATGCTCACGCCCAAACCGTCCTCGACCATGGCCATAATCGCATAGTCATCCCAGGTCGACAGTTTTGAGCGCACCGTCAGGCCCGCGCGGCGAAACAGCGGCGTAATCTCGTCGTCGCCACCGCGTTCCAGCAGAATAAACTGCTCGTTGGCCAAATCGGCAAGGGAAACGACCTCCGCGGTGGCAAGCGAGGAGTCCGCTGGCACCACGGCCATCAGCTCGTCTTGCACCAACGGCCGCGACGCCATGCCGGCGCCGCGTGGCTCGCGCGGAATAAAGCCCAGGTCGCAGCGGCCTTCCGCCACCCATTGCTCAATCTCGGAGTAATCACCCATCAACAGCTCGTAATCGACGTCCGGATGATCGGCGCGAAAGCGCGCGATCACCGGCGGCAGCACGTGGGTCGCCACGCTCGAAAACGTACCGATGCAGATCTTGCCGCGCATGAGCCCACGCATCTCATCCACCCGTCGCTGTAGGCGGCCAAACTCTTCGCATAACGCCTCGACTGCCGGCATGACCTGCCGCCCGTCGGCAGAAAGCACCACGCCCTCGCGGCTGCGATCAAGCACCTTAAAACCCCAGTCTGCCTCAAGGTCGCCCACCATGCGGCTCACGCCCGACTGCGAATAGCTCAACCGCTCTGCAGCACGCGTAAAGCTGCCGGCACGCACGGTCTCGAGCAGCACCTGCATCTTTTGAATATTCGTTTCCACGGCACCCCTCCACCTTTGCATGAGTCTTTGTCATGTTATCCATGCATTATATTCGCTTTTCTTCTAAAGCCAGTTCACCCATAGTGAACATGCTCGGATATAGAGGGGATGTCAGCGCATGAACAACGGACTGTTTACGTACTTAGCAGCATTGCTATTGTTTGGCTCCAACGGCATCATCGCCGCCACCATCGCGCTGCCGAGCTCCGACATCGTGCTCCTGCGCACGTTTTTGGGTGCGCTCTCACTCGTTGTCATCCTCGTCACTACGCAACGCCATAAGTTGCAGGCGCCATCTCGCCCCCGCGAAACCGCAGCCCTCCTCCTCTCGGGAGCCGCACTGGGCGCCAGCTGGATTTTTCTGTTCCGCGCCTACCAGACGATCGGCGTCGGCATATCCTCGCTGCTGTACTACTGCGGCCCTATCATTGTCATGGCGCTCTCCCCGCTCATCTTTGGCGAAAAGCTGACCGGTGGCAAAATCGCCGGCTTTATCGCCGTTGCTTGCGGTGCTTTTCTCATTGCAGCACAAGGTCTAGGCGGCAACATGCCCATTGCGGGTATCGCCTGCGGCATCGCCTCGGCATTTTGCTATGCGCTGATGGTCATCGCTAGCAAGGGTGCGCCACACATCGAAGGCCTCGAGAACTCCACGCTCCAGGTGAGCGCCGCCTTTGTGACCGCGCTGGTCCTTACGCTCATCACGCAGGGCGCTCCCTTATTCCTGTCCGCCGGCGTCGCCGCCGGTATTGATTGGCGCGCCGTCGCCATGCTCGGCGTCGTCAACACTGGCATCGGTTGCCTGCTCTACTTTAGTGCCGTCGCCAAGCTGCCCGTCCAGACCGTCGCGGTTGTCGGCTACCTCGAGCCGCTTTCGGCCGTTGTATTCTCCGCCGTCCTTTTAGGCGAAGCCATAACACCGGTCCGTCTGATGGGTGCCGCACTTATCATCGGCGGCGCGCTATTTTGCGAACTCGTCGGCAAACGCGCAAGCGCCAAGGCTGGCATCGCCCAAGCGGCACGCGCTTAAAAGCCCCTGCTTTGAAATGCTACCTGCGCACATAAATAATCCCCAGCTGGGGATTATTGTCTAAAATAACCTGATGTGCCAAACTGCTCTTGTATGTATAAAGACGGCATAAAGATTGTCTGTCCAAGACAGATAACCGGATGTCCAAGGGAGTCCACGTGGCACACGACAAACTGGAGGCAAGCCCCCATGACCAGCGTGGTCAAGGCGGGCATGGAACCATTCCCCTCTCCGCTGGCATGCTGCTCGTAACGCTCGGCGTCGTCTATGGCGACATCGGCACGAGCCCCATGTATACCATGAAATCAATTGTCGCCAACAACGGCGGCATCGGTACCGTTAGCGAGGACATGATCTTGGGCGCGCTCTCGCTCGTTATCTGGACCATGACGCTCGTGACCACGGTCAAGTACGTGGTAATCGCCATGAAGGCCGACAACCACAACGAAGGCGGTATCTTCGCCCTGTTCAGCCTCGTACGCAAGGTGGCACCGTGGCTGATTCTGCCCGCCATGATCGGCGGTGCGGCACTGCTTGCCGACGGCATCCTCACCCCCGCCGTCACGGTCACCACAGCCATCGAGGGTCTGCGCACCATCGAATGGGGCCATGCGCTGCTGGGCGACGGCCAGACCAACGTCATCATCATTACCATCATCATTATCTGCGGTCTGTTTGCCATGCAGCGCGCCGGCACCTCGTCAATCGGCAAACTGTTCGGCCCGCTTATGACGCTATGGTTCCTGTTCCTGGCGGGCGCCGGCCTGTTCAACACGCTCGGCAACCTGTCCATCCTGCGCGCGCTCAACCCCATCCGCGGCATCATGTTCCTGTTCTCGCCCATCAACCATTCGGGCATCATGGTGCTCGGCTTTGTCTTCCTGTCGACGACCGGCGCCGAGGCGCTCTATTCGGACATGGGTCACGTGGGCAAGGCTAACATTTACGCATCCTGGCCGTTCGTAAAGGCAGCGCTCATCCTTAACTATCTGGGTCAGGGCGCTTGGCTGCTCGCCAACAACTCCAATCCCCAGATGCTCGCGATGGACATCGTCAACCCGTTCTACATGATGCTTCCCGAGCCCCTGCGCCCCTTTGCCATCGTGCTTTCGGCCGTGGCGGCCATCATCGCCTCGCAGGCGCTCATCACCGGCTCGTTCTCGCTGGTATCCGAGGCCACGCGCCTCAACCTCATGCCGCATCTGCGCATCCACTACCCCAGCGACACCAAGGGCCAGCTCTATATTCCACTCGTCAACAACATCATGTGGGTCGGCTGCATCTTCATCGTGCTGCTGTTCCAGAACTCCGAGCGCATGGAGAGCGCCTATGGCCTCGCCATCACCGTGACCATGCTCATGACCACGACGCTTTTGACGAGCTATATCGCCGGCATTCTCAAGCACAAGCTGGGCGCCTGTGTCTTCGCCCTGCTTTTTGGCGCCATCGAGCTCTGCTTCTTTGCCTCGTGCCTCACCATGTTCTTTGACGGCGGTTACGTCATGATCTTCTTGGCCTCGCTGCTGTTTGGCCTTATGTATGTGTGGCGCCGCGGCACCGCCATCGAGCGCACGCAGACGATCCTGTTGCCCGTCTCCAAGTACATCGATCAGCTCAACCGCCTGCGCAACGACGAGACCTACCCCGTGCTCGCTGACAATCTGGTATTTCTCACCAACAGCCCCGACCCGCTCACGCTCGACCGCGACGTGCTCTATTCCATCCTGGACAAGCATCCCAAGCGCGCCAAGGCATATTGGTTCATCAACGTGCACGTTACCGACGAGCCCTATACGCACGAGTATTCCGTTGAGACCTTTGGCACAGACTTCCTGTTCCGCGTACGCTTGGACCTGGGCTTTAAGGTCAATCAGCGCATCAACACCTACCTGCGTCAGATCGTTGGCGACCTGATGGCATCGGGTGAGTTGCCGCCGCAGCATCACACCTACTCTATCTACGAGACACGCGGCAACGTGGGCGACTTCCGCTTTTGCATGCTGCGCAAGATGCTTGCCCCCGAAACGGACATCAACCGCAACGACCATCGCGTCATGGCCATCAAGTACGCCGTCCGCCGCGCCTGCGGAAGCCCGGCGCGTTGGTATGGTCTCGAGAACTCGGCCATCATCATTGAGTACGTACCGCTCTTTGCCCGCATGCGTCCGGCAGTCAAGCTCGTACGCACCCAGGTGCCGCTCGAGATCCTGATCGAAGAGGCCGAGGAAATGGAAGTCGACATCTTCTCGGACGACCTGGTCAACGGCAACGAAGTCGGCAAGGACATGAGCGTCGATCCCACCGAGCTGCTCGAGAGCGTCGCCGATACGCCCGAACAGCAACAGCTCGACGGCGTCGAGAGCGAACAACTCAACGACGCCAACTTCTAGCGACGTCACAAATCGACGACAGCGGCCCCGCATCTCACGGGAGACGCAGGGCCGCTTTGCATTGCAGTAAAGCTAACGGCTACGAACGACGCGGCTCGGGAACCACGAGCCTATCGGGGCTCGCGCCCTCGGCATCCATCAGGCTCACGTAGCGAATCGACGGATCCCCATACATCGCGTAGTAATAATTGCCCGTGCGCGCGCTAAAGCATCCGGTGTAGATAGTCTTCTCGAACTTGCCATCGCCCATCCTGGACGCTCCCTCGATCATCACCACGCCCTCGAGCGAGCGGAACATGCGGACGACGTTTTCGGTCTCGCTCTCCTTTTGCGGGTAATTGGCATTGAGGTACGCCGCCTTTACAAAACGGCTCGGCGAATAGCAATCGCCCGGAATGCCGCGCATGCCGGCACCGGCTCCATAGGGCTTGAGCTCGGCGCCACGCCATGTCGCCGTCTGCGGAAAATCGCTTGTAGCGGTGATATAGGTGCGGAGGTTTTCCATGTGCCACGGGAAGGTGGGCTGATTGGCAAGGGTGTCGACCGGATCGTCGTATACATGCAGGCCGTCAGCCATCATCTCGACCACGATGCTGCGCTGGCTGTCGCCGATAATCCAATGGAGCAGCGACACGCCCAGCCCCTCTCCGGCAGATTTGGCGACAATCACCGTGTCGCGCAGCGCGGCCTCGACCTCATCGACCGTCGAGAACGTCGCTGCCACCCACAGGGGAAACTCATAGGCCGCGATATTGGTCTTTCCATCAACCGGGCCCTCGGCATACTCGGCATAGCCGGGAAAGTTGAGCCCCGCCACAGCCAGACCCGCATCGTTACCGCAATCGAAAAACATGGGATAGTTCTTGTAATCGATGCACATACCGATCACCGCGTGTGCCGCCGACGCATCGTCGATAAACGAATACGGAATGTGAAACCCGCGCGGCATCACGCGAACCTGTTGGCCGTAGTCAAAGCTCCAGTCGAGGTTGCGGCCCAAATACATGTGGCCAGAATTATCGGTAAATCGAATACTCGTACACATAGCGCCTCCTAGCTTTACGTTCTTGCTAATTTCATTGTCTCCAAACAAAAAGGCGCTAAACACAAAAGCCCGGACATGACAACAATGTCATGCCCGGGCTATTCAAGCAGGATAAACTCAACCAAGTTAACCCCGCAGGTCGTCTAAGGGGTCAAAGTGCCGCAGATTGCCACGAAAGAGGAGCGAAGCGCACTTAAGGTACGCGAGCGACGATTGAGCGGCAAGGTGCGGTGCTTTGGTCCCCTTAGACCAACTTTCCAAGACAGTGGTCAATCATGTGCTGAACCATCTGTGCCTCGAAGCCCACAAAGTCCTGCTTGCGCTCGCGCATCTTGCCGTCGACGATCACGTCATAAGCGACCTTGCACTTGATATAGCGCGTGGACTTGGTGACCTCCTCGTGCGTCAGGCAGCTCTCCTCCATCTTGCTGGCACCCAGGCCAAACACCAGACGGGGGTTGTAAAGCACGTGGGGCTCGCCGGCATCGTCCAGGTAGACGCAGACCTTCTTGGTGACGCCAATCTGGTTGGCGGCAAGGCAGCCGGCATCGTCGAGCGACTTGATGGTATCGATCAGGTCCTGTGCCACCGACTCGTCCTCGACGGTCGCGACCTCGCAACGCTGGGACAGAATAGCCTCGTCGTGGCAGAGCTCTTTAATCATACGTTCCTCCATAGGGGTCGTTATAACTGCTTAAGTATACGGTACCCACACATTTTCATACGGAAAATACCACCCGTCCGTTACAAAGCGCCGAACATCAACATGTGAGGAACAGCAAGGTTGTAAAGGCGATATAGTAAGTGAGTTCGTGTCAATCGGCCTAAACTCGGGGCCGAACAAGGAAAGGGTATGCATGGACGAACTATTTCACGTCAGCGAGCGCAAGTCCACGATCGGGACCGAACTTCGCGCTGGACTGACAACGTTCCTGGCGATGGCCTACATCATTGCCGTCAACCCCGCGGTGCTCTCGGGCGCCGGCATCGATGCGGGAGCGCTCGCCTGCGCCACTTGCCTGGGCGCCGGCATCATGACCATCTGCATGGGCATCTTCGCCAACCGCCCGCTCGCCTGCGCTTCGGGCCTGGGCATCAACGCCATGATCGCGGGCATCGCCACCACCATGTGCGGCGGTGACTGGCACGTGGCTATGAGCGTTATCTTCCTCGAGGGTATCGTCATCTTGCTGCTCGTCCTGTGCGGCCTGCGCGAGGCCATTATGGACGCCATCCCCGTGGTCCTGCGCCACGCCATCTCGGTTGGCTTGGGCCTGTTTATCGCCATGATCGGCTTGTGCGACGCCGGCATCATCACCGCTGGCGCCGGTACGCTCGTCGGCCTGGGCGACATCACCTCCCCCACCTTTATCGTCGGCATCATCTCCATCGTCGTGACGGTTGCTCTGGCTTCCCGCAACGTGCCGGGTTCGCTGCTCATCGGCATCATCGTCGCCGTTATCGCCGGTATCCCGCTGGGCGTCACCCATGCGCCCGAGGGCCTTATCGCCCCGCTCAACTTCTCGACCTTTGGCGCCCCGTTTGCCAGCACCGCCGATGGCAACATGGCCATCGTGAAGGTTCTGACCGACCCGATGCTGCTCGTCGTTGCCTTCTCGCTGCTCATGAGTGACTTCTTCGACACCATGGGCACCGCGATGGCCGTCGCCAAGCAGGGCGAGTTCTTGACCGAGGACGGCAATGTCGAGGACATCCGTCCCATCCTGGTCGTCGACTCCGTGGCCGCTGCTGCCGGTGGCTTTATGGGCGTCTCCTCCATCACCACCTTCGTCGAGTCCACTTCCGGCGCCGCCGACGGTGGCCGCACGGGCCTCACCTCCGTCACCACCGGCGTGCTGTTCATTCTCGCCGCGTTCTTCTCCCCCATCGTCACCATCGTTTCCAGCGCCGCCACCTGCGGTGCTCTGGTCTACGTCGGCTACCTCATGATGAGCGAGGCCTCCGAGATCGACTGGTCCGACGTGTCGCAGGGTTTCCCGGCGTTCATGATTGTCGCCGGCGTGCCCTTCACCTACTCCATCTCTGCCGGCATTGGTCTGGGCTTTATCGCCTACGTGATCGTCGCACTCTTTAAGGGCGAGGCCTCCAAGATCAAGCCGCTCATGTGGATCGCAGCCCTCGCCTTCCTCGTCTACTTCTTTGTAGCGTAACGGCAAAGCTGCCAAAGCAGAACGCCAAAGCGCGGAGTCGCATCGAGCGGCTCCGCGCTTTTCTTTACGGGCTTTAGCCTGTGCGGGGCGCGCAGCGCGCCGCATCAGAAACCACCCGCTATGCGGGTGGGGCCAAACGGCTTTACAAAGCCGCCCCCCTCGCCGGACACTTGCGATTGTTCAGGCCGCAAGGAATCCGAGTCGAGAGGGCGGTGGTGGCGTATGGCCCAGAAGGCCTACAGCCTGTCGCACACGAAGTGGATGTGCAAGTACCACGTCGTGTTCACGCCGAAGTATAGGCGCAAAGTCATCTACAACCAAATAAGGTCCGACCTTGGGGAGATCTTCAGGAAGCTCTGCCAGTACAAGGGGATAGAGATCATCGAGGGGCACCTGATGCCCGACCACGTCCACATGCTGCTGGCGATACCGCCGAAGTACAGCGTATCGAGCGTGATGGGCTACCTGAAGGGGAAGAGCTCGCTGATGATATTCGACAAGCACGCGAACATGAAGTACAGGTTCGGCAACAGGAAGTTCTGGGCCGAGGGCTACTACGTGTCCACCGTCGGCCTGAACGAGGCCACCATCGCGAAGTACATCCGGGAGCAGGAGAAGGCCGACATCGCGATCGACCGGCTGAGCGTCAAGGAGTACGAGGACCCCTTCGATAGGGGGCCGGGGCGTAAATAGCGCCGGTTTGACCGGCCCGTCACGGGTCAACCTGCAGTGCGGCCCGAACCCCGTGAGGGCCGGCGCCTTTAGACGCGTGCCGGAAATCCAAGGGTTATACCCTAAGAGCAAACCACCCCTTTTAGGGGTGGTTTTGATTTAAGCCCAGGCAACGCACGGACGCGCGATATATTGCTTCCCAAGTTTTGGACATTTTGCCCTCCAAACGGCACTACCGCCGGCTACATCCTGCAGATATGCTGGGCGTAATCGCATAGGCCCTATGAGGATGGGAGTAACCATGGCCGCCTTGTTCACGACCCCCAAGCGCAATGACAAAACCTCTGGAGCCCATTTTGTCGAGCCCGACGTGCGCCGTCGCACGCTGCTCGCACACGGCAGTTGGCGTCGCGTGACGCGCCGCATCGTTGTAGGCGCCGTATGCGCGCTTACGGTGAGCTCGCTGCTCATGCCGAGTGTCTCGCTCGCGGCCGAGTGGGTGGACGTCGGCGGTACCCAGTACAACGCCGGCACCGCGGCAGGCGACGAGGCCGGCACCTGGAGCTGGGACGGCGCCGACGATATGAAGCTCAACGGCTATGACGGCGGCGCGATCGAGGCAGCGGGCAAGCTCAACGTGAGCTACGAGGGCAACAACACCGTCACTAACGACGACGGCCGCGGCATCAAGGTTAAGGATGGCGCGAACGAGAACGCCGAGCTTAATATTCAGGGCGACGCGTCCAGCACGCTCAACGTGACATCTTCTCGTGACGCCATCACTTCCGTCGGCAACATCAACATCGACGGCGCTGGCACTGTCAACGCCACGAGCACCGAGCACGATGCCATCGATGCCGGGGGCGATGTCACCATCAAGGGCTCGGGAAACGTTAACGCCACGGGCGATTCGGATGGCATCAGGGCCGACGGCAACATCACGATCGACAACAGCGGAACCATCACCGCCAAGGCCACCGAGGATCAGGGCATCGATGCTAACGAGAACCTCATCATAAAGGGCGGCGGCAAGGTAGAGGCAAGCTCTATCAAAGACAATGCGATTTGGGCCGACGGCTACGTCGAGATCTCGGGTGGCAGCCAGGTCAAGGCAAGCTCCGAGGAAGACACCGCCATCGACGGTAAAAACAGCCTCACGGTCACGAACGCTTCCCTCAGCGCAAGTGGCGTTGGGTATGGCATCTATGTCTACAAGGGCATCACGCTCGATGGCGCGACCGTGACGGTCCGCGCAAGCTCAGATGGCGGGGAAGTCAGCGCACTCTTCACCGATGAGGACGACATCGTCATCAAGAACGGCTCGACTGTGGATGCGCTCGCAGAAGGCAGGTTCTCGGTTGCAATCTCCACCAGTAATTTCTACTCCGGCGAAGCGGGTGGCCATATCTACATCAGCGACTCCGTTGTCAAGGCCATAGTCCGCTATGCCGAGACCGGCGGCGACGGCCCCGACCACTACAGTGGAGACCAAAACGACAAAATCATCCCTGAGTCCGAGGGCCTGAACATCGGCATCTTCGCGCAGACCAGCGAGGGCATCACGCCCGCGACCATCTCGATCGTCCGCAGCAGGGTCACGGCCGAGGGAGACACGGCGGCAATCTTCGCCCTTGCCATGAGCGCGGACGGCAAGGCGATCGGCACCATCGAAATCGAAGGAGCCACCATCCAGACGCCTGAAGGCGGCAAGGTCATTGACTATCGCAACAAGGAAGAACTCAGCGACGGCATCGTCTACGAGGCGGGTCAAACCATCGGCACGGGCGACGCCGTGATCGACTCCCCCTACAACGAAGCAGTCGCCAAGAGCACGGTCATCGTGCCTCCCGAGGAGACCAAGCCCGAGGAAAAGCACGGCAAGACCAAGCCCGAGGGTTCCAAGTCCGAGGGCACGAAGACAACCAAGACCGTTGCAGTTGCAGCCAAGGGAGCCAAGACCGTCGGCAAGCTCGCGGCAACCGGCGACACCTCGAACGCAGCCATCGTGGCAGCCGCCCTTGCGGGAACAGCCGCCATCGCCGCAGGCGCCCTGGCGAGTCGCAAACGCTCGTAAACACTTTTTCGCACAGGACGGGTGGATCGCAGCCCTTGCCTTCCCCGTCTACTTCTTCGTAGCGTAAGGGCAAGGCTGCAAAAGCTGAACAATAAAGCGCGGAGTCGCCATGCGGCCCCGCGCTTTTCTTTTAGCGTCGGTCCCTGCGCCGGCGTGCGGCCTATTTCTCCCCCATTTTGGCCATTTTGCCCTCCAAACGGCACTACCGCCGGCAACATCCAGCAGATACGCTGAATCTAGTCGTATAGGCCCTATGAGAACGGGAGCAACCATGGCAGCCTTGTTCACGACCCCCAAACGCAATGACACTACCGCCGGAACCCATGTTGCCGAACCCGACGTTCGCCGTCGCATAGGACTCGCGCACGGCAGCTGGCGCCGCGTGACGCGCCGCATCGTCGCGGGCGCCGTGTGCGCGCTCACGGTGAGCTCGCTGCTCATGCCGAGCGTCTCGCTCGCAGCGGAATGGGTCAAGGTCGGCGGCAACAAGTACAACACCGCGGCGAGCGACGAGGCCGGTACCTGGTCGTGGGACGGCGCCGACGACTTGAAGCTCAACAACTATAACGGCGGCGAGATCCAGGCCGCAGGCAAGCTCAACGTGAATTACTCGGGAAACAACATCGTCACTGCCGACTGGACCGAAGGCATCAAGGCTTCTCATGGCAAGAATGAGAACGCCGAGCTCAATATCCAAGGCGACGCGGGCAGCACGCTCAGCGTGACATCTACTGAGGACGCTATCCTCTCCACGGGTAATATCAACATCGACGGAGTCGGATCCGTCAACGCCACGAGCGCTGGGTTTGATGCCATCGACGCCGAGGGCGATCTCGCTATCAAAGGTTCGGGCAACGTCAACGCCACGGGCGTATCGGATGGCATCAGGGCAAACGGCAATATCACGATTGACGACAGCGGGGCCGTCACCGCCAGGGCTACCAAGGACAAGGGTATCGGAACCGACAAGAACCTCACCATCAAGGGTGGCGGCACAGTCGAGGCAAGCTCAGCCGATGGTGAGGCCATTTGGAGCGGCGGCAACATCAATATCTCGGACGGCAGCCAGGTCAAGGCGAGCTCCGAGAAAGACGCCGCCGTCGAGGCCAAGGGCAGCCTCACAGCCACAAACGCCTCCCTCAACGCAAACGGTGTTGAATATGGCGTCTATGCCCACAAGGGCATCACACTCGATCATGCAAACGTGACAGTCCGCGCAAGTAAAGGCAGATACGGTGACGCCATTGCCCTCTTCACCTACCAAGACGATATCGTCGTCAAGAACGGCTCCACCGTGGACGCGTTTGCGGAAGGCGAGGTTTCGGCTGCATTCTCCACCAGAAACGATCGACCCAACGAGAAGGGCGGCCACATCTACATCAGCGACTCCGTTGTCAAGGCCATAGCCCGCTATGTCGAGAACGGCGACGGCCCCATCCCCTACAGCGAAAACCAAGATGGCGAGACGAGGCGCGAACCCCAAGGCGAGAACATCGGCATCATCGCCCAGACCAGCGAGGGCGTCACATCCGCAGTCATCTCGATCATCCGCAGCAAGGTAACGGCCGAAGGAGATACAGCGGCAATCTTTGCCCGTGCCATGAGCGCTGACGGCAAGACAATCGGCACCATCAAGATTGAGAACGCCGCCATCCAGACGCCCGAAGGCGGCAAGGTCATTGACTATCGCAAGCTCCGTGACGGCATCTACGAGGCAGGCCAAGCCATCGGCACGGGCGACGCCACGGTCGACTCCCTCTATATCAAAGCAGTCGCCAAAAGTACGACCATCGCACCTCCCGAGGTAGCCAAGCCGGAAGACCCCAAGCCCGACGAGACCAAGCCCGCAGAAAGCAAGCCCGCGGAGTCCAAGCAGAACCCCAAGCCTGAGGGCTCAAAGCCGACCAAGGCCGTTGCGGCTTCAACCACGAAAGCCAAGACTACCGGCGTGCTCGCGGCAACCGGCGACACCTCGGGTGCGGCCATCGTGGCAACCGTCCTTGCGGGAACAGCCGCTATCGCCGCAGGCACCATGGCGAGCCGTAAGCGTTCTTAGACGCCTCTGCGCACATGGCAGCTCCCGCGAAGGCCCCGAGCCCCAGCACCGTTTAACAACGCCACCGCCGAGCTCCCCTCCGGCGGTGGCGTTTTCCATATGCGTCCGCAGGGTATGCACGAGATTGTCTTTGGTCTAGCCCAACCTGCATGAGCCGGCGTGCGACAATGGGGGCCGTCGATATCACAACGCCGAGAGAAGCCCGTCATGGAAGCGCATCAAAAGCAGATAACCGTTCATGCACAGCATGCCGAAAGCGCACCGGTCATCTATCTTCCCGTGGTCATGGGCAACGGCACGGAGGTTTATGAACGCTGCCGAGAGCTCAACTGCCCGCCCTTCACGCTTGTCGGCATTGGCAGCCTCAACTGGAATCGCGAGCTGAGCCCCTGGGGATGCGACGGAACCGTGCGCGATGCCGAGCCCTTTGGCGGTCAGGCATCCGGATTTCTCGATGAGCTGTTGAACTGGATAATCCCAGAGGCCGAGTCGTCGCTTCCTCAGCCGCCCACCTGGCGCGGCATTGCCGGCTACTCGCTCGCGGGCCTCTTCGCGCTCTGGTCCCTCTGGCAAACCGACGCCTTTAGCCGCGCCGCAAGCGCATCGGGGTCGTTGTGGTTTCCCGACTTTGTCGATCGCGCCAGCACGGCCCCTTTTGCCGGCAACCCGCAGGCCGTCTATCTGTCACTCGGCAAAAAGGAAACCAAGACGCCCAACCGCATGATGCGGCACGTACTTGACGACACGCGCGCAATGGAAACGTTGCTCGTTGAGCGCGGCATCCTCACAACACTGGAACTCAACCCCGGCAACCACTTTGCCCAAACCGACCTGCGCATGGCGCGTGGCATCCACTGGGTTCTTGCGCACTAAAAAGCCGGCCATGCGCATCGGACGCATGGCCGGCTTTTTTAACTGAGTTGGACACAGCTGCTATTCGGCAGACCCTTCGAGTTCCGAGACATCAAACTCAAAGTCGTTACCCGGTAGGATGGCATTGAGCACAATGCCCACCAGAGAGCCCACGGCAAGGCCCGAAAGCGAAATCGTCACGCCGCCCAGCTCCAGCACGATGGCACCGGCGGTACTGTAGGCAATGCCGAGCGAAAGCACGAGCACCAAAGCCGCAACCAGTACATTGCGGTTGTTCTGGAAATCAACCTGGTTTTCGATAAGGTTGCGAACGCCCACGGCGCTGATCATGCCGTAGAGTACGAGCGACACGCCGCCGATAACGCATGGCGGCATGGCGGCGATCACGGCAGCGAACTTGGGGCAGAAGGAAAGCACGACGGCGCAGCACGCGGCAATGCGAATCACGCGCGGGTCAAACACACGCGTCAGGGCAAGCACACCGGTGTTCTCGCCATAGGTGGTGTTAGCCGGAGCGCCAAAGAGCGATGCGAGAATGGTCGCCAGGCCACCGCCAAGCAGGGTGCGATGCAGGCCGGGATCGGCAATGTAGTTGCGCTCGCAAGTCGAGCCGATAGCGGAGATATCACCAATATGCTCGATCATAGTCGCAAAGGCCAGCGGCATGATGGTGATGATGGCGGTCGTGGCAAGGCCGCTATCGAACTGCGGCCCAAAGAGTGCAAACACGGTGTTGTCCCACACGATGGGAAGACCGACCCACGGCGCGGCGGCAACGCCAGAGAAGTCGACTTCACCCAGCGCAGTCGCAACGGCATAGCTCACCGCAACGCCCAGCAGGATCGGCACGATCTTGACCATGCCGCGGCCCCAGATGTTGCAGATGATGATCACGGCCACAGCGATAACGGCGACAAGCCAGTTGGTCTGACAGTTGGCAATGGCAGAGCTCGCTAGGATCAGGCCGATGGAAATGACGATGGGGCCGGTCACCACCGGCGGAAAGAAGCGCATGACACGTTTGGCGCCAAATGCGCGGAACAGCGCCGCCAGCACCGGATAGAGCAGGCCGGCGCAGGCAACGCCCAGGCAAGCGTAGGGCAAAAGCTCGGCCTCGCCGTTGGGTGCAATGGCGGCATAACCCGCGATAAAGGCAAACGACGAGCCCAGAAACGCGGGCACCTTACCACGCGATAGAAAATGAAACAGCAGCGTGCCGATGCCGGCGAACAGAAGCGTCGCCGAAACGGAAAGGCCGGTGAGCACGGGCACGAGCACCGTGGCTCCGAACATCGCAAACATGTGTTGCAAACCCAACACGAACATGCGCGGGCGGCCGAGCGATGATGCATCGTAGATGGCATCGGTGACGGCGGGCGTCGAGGATTGGGACATGGAAGTCCTTTCATGATGGAAGGGCGATCAGGCATATCGGATAACCTGCCCGAACGATACGATCCGGACCATTGTACGTGATACGTCATGTCTCGCGCGCGCCGTCACCTGCAAGCGGTAGCGTTACTTCCAAACGCGCTCGGCAATGCGCTTGACCAGCGCGATCTTTGCCCACTGTTCGTCCTCGGTCAGCTTGTTGCCAATCTCGCAGCTGGCAAAGCCACACTGCGGAGACAGATACAGGTTCTCGAGCGGCACGTACTTTGCCGCCTCGCGGATGCGCTCGACGATGGCGTCCTCGTTCTCGAGCTCAGCGGCCTTGGTGGTCACCAGGCCCAACACGACCTTCTTGCCGGGGGCAACATACTTCAGCGGTTCAAAGCCACCGGCACGCGGCGTATCGAACTCCAGGTAAAATGCGTCAACGTTCTCGTTTGCGAACAGGTACGGCGCGATGGGGTCATAGCCGCCCTCGAAGGCATAGGTGGAGTGGTAGTTGCCGCGGCACACATGCGTGTTGATGACCAGATCGTCGGGCTTGTCCGCGATGGCGGCATTGTTGAGCGCCACGCCCAGCTCGCTTACCTTTTGCAGGTCGACCGGGCTCATGCCGGTTTTGGCGACAAAATCGGTGTCGCAGTAGATGCCCCAGGTGCAGTCATCAAACTGGATGTTGCGGCAGCCTGCTGCGTACAGGTCGGCGATCACCGTGCGATAAGCGGCTGCGATGGCGTCGGCAAGTTCCTCATCGGTCTTATAGACAGCGCGCAGGCTCTCCTGCTGGCCGTCGCAGCGGTCGAGCGTGACTTCGGAGAACGTCTGGATCGGCGCCGGAATGGTTTGCCGCGCGACCTGGCCCTCCCCCTCGAGCGCCTTGACAAATTTAAAGTGCTCGACGAACGGATGGTTCTCGCCGCTAATGGGGCCGGTTACCACGGCGGTGTCGGCTGTGGTCTCCTCGTCGTGGAACATATAGCCCGTACGCGAGGTACGGCGTTCAATGCCGTTGAGCCCCCACATAAAGTCGAGGTGCCAGTAACTGCGGCGAAACTCGCCATCGGTAATCACCTGCAGGCCAGCGGACTTTTGCTTGTCCACCAGGTCGCGAATGGCCTCATCCTCGACGGCCTTAAGGCCGGCGGCGTCGAGTGTGCCCGCAGCATAGGCGGCACGGGCGTCCTTTACGGCCTGTGGACGAAGAAAGCTGCCGACGATATCGGCGCGAAACGGCGCGTTCAGCGTGGTTAAAGCACTCATAGATATCTCCCTTTGCATTGGTTGCTTTACTGGGACAAAGTATGAGCGCTCATATAGCCATCGTAAAATATACGTTTATAACAGTTTGATATAGATGCTTCCTATATCAGTTGGGACTGCCATGAAGAGATTTGACCTGTACAGGACGCAGCAGTCTAGATATGCTGACGGATCGCGTCGATATAGGCTTGACCGTAGCGCGTAAGCGTCGTGTTCTTGCGCGTGATGATGCCAATCTCCATGTACTCGTCCACGTCGAGCGGAATCGAGATAATGCCGGGGCCGTTGAGCTCGTGGCTGATCACGCCCGAGCATACCGTGTAGCCGTTGAGGCCCATGGCCAGGTTGAACAACGTCGCGCGGTCGCGCACGCGGATATTCTTGCGGCGCTCAAACGTCGAGGTCAGTTCCTCGGAATAGTAAAACGAGTTATAGCTGCCCTGCTCGTAGGACAGGAACGGGTAGTCTTCCAGATCCTCGAGCGTCACGCTGGAGCGGTCCGCCAGCGGATGGTCGGCGCAGACGAAGACATGCGGCGTGGCGCAGAAGAGTCCTTCGAACACGAGCTCGTTGGCCACCAGCATGCGCTCGATGACCTCGCGGTTATGCTCGGATAAGTACAGGATGCCCAGTTCGCTTTTCATATGCGCGACATCCTCGATAATCTCGTGAGTCTGCTCCTCGCGCAGGGTGAAGTCGTAACGCGCGGCATCGAACTCGCGGATCACGTCGACAAACGCATTGACGGCAAAGGAATAATGCTGGCAGCTCACACTAAAGTGCGGCACCTGCTCGGATGCGCCCTTGTACTTGCCCTCGAGCAGGTCGGCCTGGTCGAGTACCTGGCGCGCATAGCCCAAGAAGGTCTCGCCTTCCTCGGACACAATGACGCCCTTGTTGGTGCGCTCAAAGATGTGCACACCCATCTCGTTTTCGAGATCGCGAATCGACGCGGTAATCGAAGGCTGCGATACAAAGAGCCGGCGCGAGGCCTCGGTAATGCTGCCGCATTCGGCAACTTTGACGACATATCTGAGCTGCTGGAGCTTCATGGCTGTCTCCTTAGCTGTTCGTGAGATTCGCGTCGGCAGTACCCGGCAGGCGCATAAACGGCGGCATCTCCCCCGTCGCGGCGCAAGCGGCAATCTGATGCAAAGCCCCGGCGACCGCATCGTCTGCCGCAGCGCCGATATGCCAGCGCGCGGCAGCCGTGACGGCGTCGTTGGCATTGGCGACTGCAACGGAGTTGGGAACGGCATCGATCATGGGCAGATCGTTATCGGAATCGCCAAATACGGCCACCTCATCGGGCGTCAGGCCCAAAGCGCGCGCCAGCTCCAGCGCAGCGCAGCCCTTGTCCCAACCTGCTGGAAGGATGTCAAACAGGCGCACTCGGTTGTTGGGAAACACAAGCGAGAGTTCCGGCACCTCAACGGCAACGCGCTCGCGTAGCTCCGCGAGCTCCTCACGCGAACGGGCACTCCAGATATTCGCCTTGAACACCGGCGCGTCGTCGACGACAGGACGGCACGGGGCCTCTTCGCCTTTGAGCCATGCGTTGCCGCCCGACTCCATGGCGCGACGAACGCGCTCGGGATCACTCGTCACGCAATAGGCATCGTTGCCCCAAAAGTCATCGCCCAGGCTATAGACTTTTAAAAATGTATCGTCGGTCTCTTGCTCCAGATAGTCGGCCAAACGCATCAGAGCATCGTTGTCGATCGCGTGCGAGGCGACTACTTCGCCGCCGACAAACATCACCTGGCCGTTACAGAACGCGCCAGTCGAAAAACACTCGGAACGATTTTTGAACATCCAGCCCATCGCGGACGGCTGACGACCCGAAACCGGACCAAAGTGCAG
The DNA here is from genome assembly GCA_934675795.1 of uncultured Collinsella sp. Taxonomy (GTDB): domain Bacteria; phylum Actinomycetota; class Coriobacteriia; order Coriobacteriales; family Coriobacteriaceae; genus Collinsella. The sequence continues at coordinate 78,559 of CAKURW010000002.1, read as the reverse complement.
ACCCGCCGCTTGCATGGCATGAATACCCTCGATGGCGTAGTCGCTGGCGCCGTCATGCCCGGCTGGAATCAGCGTATCGTCCATATCGGTCAGCACAAGTTTGATCATGAGGTCCCCATTCGTATCGGTCCTACCTATTGTAACGACCCGCCAAAATAAACCTGTCCCTTTTTGGCAGGTGCGTTAGTATAGGGAACAACAGATTCGATGCGGGAGTGCCGGCGGTGCAAACCACAAGGCTGAGAGGGCATAGGGCCCAATCCTTTGAACCTGTCAGTTAATGCTGGCGTAGGGAGCATGCCGCCTTTACAGGGGCGCTGTCTATGCACAGCGCCCCTTTTCTATGCCAAGGAGGCATGTGCAGTGATTGATTCGGAACAGTTTAAGCAGCATATGGTCAAGGCCGTGGAGGAGATTCGCGCCACCAATCCGATGGCCGGCTCCATCACCAACACGGTGACGATCGACTTTGTCGCCAACGCGCAGCTCGCCGTGGGCGGTTCGGCCGCCATGGTCTATCTTCCCGACGAGGGCGAGGCACTCGTTGCCGGCGGCGGCGCCATCTATCTCAACATGGGCACGCTCTTCCCCATCTACGGGCAGACGATTCCCCGCGCGGCCAAGGCGGCACACGACGCCGGCAAGCCCTGGGTGCTCGATCCGGTGGGCCTGGGTATCGGTAGCCTGCGCACCCAGCTGGTAAACGAGCTCAAGCAGTACAAGCCCGCCATCGTACGCGGCAACGCCTCCGAGATCATCGCACTCGCCGGCCTGTGGGGTCTTGAGGGCGAGGCGGCTGATATGAGCCGCGTGCGCGGTGTCGATACCACCGACACGGTCGACGCCGCCCGCGATGCCGCCGTGGCGCTCGCCCGCTACACCGGCGGCGCCGTGGTCGTCTCGGGCGAAGTCGACCTGATCACCGACGGCACGACCGTGGCCAAGTCCCACGGCGGCAGCCCGCTCATGTCCAAGATCACCGGCTGCGGCTGCTCGCAGGGCGGCGTGCTGGCCGTGTACGCCTGCGCCGCCGACCCGTTTACGGCAGCCGTCTGCGGCACCGCCGCCTACAACGTGGCCGGCACGCGTGCCGCCGCCGTCGCCGATGCCCCGGCAAGCTTTAAGGTCGCCTTTATCGACGAGCTCTACCGCGCAACCGCCCAGGACATTGCCGATAACCAACTCGAGCTCGAGGAGGCATAGGCCATGTCCGAGCCCACAACCAATGCCGGCATGAACACGCTCGTCGCCGTGGCCATCGCCCCGTGCGGCACCGGCGATGAGCTCTCCGCCGAGGTCGCCGAGGTCGTGCGCGTCATACGCGAGAGCGGCCTTCCCAACCGCACCACCTCGATGTTTACCGAGATCGAAGGCGACTGGGACGAGGTCATGCAGGTCGTGCGCGACGCGACCTTTGTTCTGGCAAACAAGGGCATCCGCACCGAAGTCGTGCTCAAAGCCGATATTCGTCCCGGATTTACCGACACCATGACCGGCAAGCTCGAGCGCATGGAAGCACAGATCAAGAAGCAGGAGGAAGCACGATGAGCATCCGCGACAACCTTGATATCTCGGCCTATCTAGTACTCGGCCCCGAAAACACGCTGGGACGCCCCGTGGGCGATGTGGTGGCCCAGGCGCTCGACGCAGGCTTTACCTGCATCCAGGTGCGCTCCAAGGTGGCAAGCGCCCGCGAGATCATCGCACTGACCGGCGACGCCGCGCAGGCAATCGCACAGGCTGGCAAGACCGGTCAGGTCGCCCTGTTAATCGACGACCGCCTGGACTGCGTACTCGCCGCGCGCGAGCAGGGTATTGCTGTCGATGGCGTGCATGTAGGCCAGAGCGATATTCCCGTCGAGGTCTGCCGCAAACTTTTGGGCCCCGATGCCATCGTGGGCCTTTCGGCCCGTTGCGAGGAGATGCTCGAGTACGTCAAGACCGCCGACATGAGCCTGGTCGACTACCTGGGCATCGGCCCGCTCCACGAGACCGAGACCAAGCGCGACTGCGGACGCGCAGCCGATGGCTCCATCATCACCAAGAGCTTTGAGGATCTGGCCGCACTCCACGCGGCAAGCCCCGTGCCCATCGTAGTGGGCGGCGGCGTCAAGACGGCCGACCTGCCGCAGCTCAAGGCCACCGGCGTCGATGGCTTCTTTGTGGTAAGCGCCGTCTGCAGTGCCGACGACCCCCACGCTGCCGCCAAGGAGCTTGTCGACACCTGGCAGCAGGCATAGGCATAAGCCGAGCGGCTGATCCGCAGCCTCACATCTTCAGTAATGGAAAGCGCATCCCAGTTTGGACCTCCATTCTGGGATGCGCTTTCCGCATGCGACCCTTACCCCGCCAGATACGCTCCCAACGCCGGCAAAGTCGCCTCCGCATCGTGGCGGCCGATCTGATAGATGCGCTCGAGCTCATCGGGCTCGCGGCATAGTGACGGCACCTTCACCGATTCGCTCGGACGCACCACAAAGATATCGCCGGCGGCCTCACGACGTGCCAGGTCATCGAGCGTGGCATTGTAAACCTCATGCCGATGCTCAAGCGCTGCGACAAACTCCGGGTAGTGACGGAACACGCGCCGCAGCATCGGCATCACGCTGTTGGGCTGCTTCACAAAGCCCGCCGGCTGCGTGAGTACCACGATATTGCGGTCATACCCCTGCGCAAACAGCCATGCACTGGGAATAGAATCAGCCACGCCACCATCCAGATACTTATGCCCGTCAATAGCAACGGGACGCGTCGCCACGGGAATCGCCGACGATGCCCGGATCCACTCGATATCCCTCTCGTCGCCATAGGGCAGGTCGTGGTAGACGGCCTTGCCCGTCTCGATATCGGTGCACACGCACGTAAACCGCATGGGACAGGCGCGATACGCCTCCAAGTCAATGGGATCGCGCTCGATAGGCACCTCGTGATAGGCAAAATCGGCATTGAACATATCGCCGGTCCGCAGCCAGCTTGCTACACCCGCATAGCGCTTATCGGCACAATAGGCCTTGTTATAGCGAATGGCACGGCCGATCTGGCGCGATTTAAAGTTGTAGCCAAACGCCGCGCCCGCCGAGACACCCACCATATGGTCGCAAGTCAAGCCGTGCTCCATCCAAACGTCGAGCACGCCCGCCGTATACATACCGCGGTAGCCGCCTCCCTCGAGTGCCAGCCCCACCGTGCGCGTCGTATCCGGCTGTGCCATGCGACCATCTCCGTTCCTGCGTTTAAAACCGGAACAAGTATACCCGTCAACATATATCGTCTCAGTCGCATTTCATCGAACATCGCGTCGTCGCGCTACCGCCTGTCGAATAATAGCCGCCCACAGCATGTGCACCCATATATAATTCTGCACTGTTGTTTATACTACTCAGCAGTTATCAACAGCGAACATTAGCCGGTAAATTAACCCAACAACGCAGCAAGGCGGGGGCCTGGATACACGCAAAGCGCCAAACAACAACGCGTGTGCACAACGAGCTCGCCCGACGCAATCCGCCCGACCTCAGAAAGCCGCTTACGACATGGATACTGTCAGCAATTACACCGAAACGCTCGAAAAGACCGTCCGTGACCTTCTCGAGCGTCAGGATGATCTGATTAGGACCGCCTTTACCGACCAGCTTACCGGGCTTGGCAACCGTGGCGGCTTTGCCCGTTCCCTCGAGGAGCTCTGGGAGCAGGACACCCCCGTTACCATGGCGTTCATCGATATCGACAATCTCAAGCACTGCAACGACGTCTTTGGGCATGACGAGGGCAACCGCTATATCTTGCAGGTAAGCCTCTATCTCAAGCTGTATATGAAAGTGGACGAGGCGGCGTTTCGCATAGGCGGCGACGAGTTTGCCATCCTGTCTACGATTGCAACCGAGGACGACCTCGCCGAACGTCTGGAACACTGCCGAACGATCCTGCTCAAAAACAACGATTCCGAGATGCCCCACTCGTTTAGCTATGGAGTGTCGCATGCCGACCCCGCCCTGGGCGAAGCCACCAACCGTATGACACTCGATGCCGACCATCGCATGTACGACTACAAGCTACGTCATGCCGTGCACCTCGATCGACGTAATATCACGCAAGTCCACGCCGACGACTTCGAAATAAGCGATCGTATTTTCGACGCCTTTTCGATGCTCAACGAAGGTCGTTATTTCTTTATCGAGAACTTGCACAAACATCGCACCCTTTGGTCACAAGGTGCCTTGCGCGATCTTGGCCTTCCCTCAGAGCACATAGACAACTGTCGCGATTACTGGAAAACGCGCGTCCATCCCGACGACCTTGAGGCCTTCGTCAACGACATCGACCAAGTCTACAACGGTACCAAGCACCGTCGCGTCATGCAGTATCGTGTGCGCAACGCCGTCGGCGACTACGTCCTTTGCCGTGCTCGCGGGTTTCGTATCGACGGCGACGGAAATGTCCCCTCGCTCTATGTCGGCGAGCTCGTCAACCACTCACTTGCCGAAACCGTCGACGCCGCCACAGGCCTCGGAACGCAGCGCATGCTGGTCAATGCCATCGATACCTGCCGCCTCGACCGTTGCAAGACAGGGCTTATAGCGGTGCGCGTTCGTGGCACGACAAAGCTCAACGAGCTCTACGGGGCCGAGGCTGTCGACAACATGCTTGCCGAATACGCGGGCCGCATGCTGTCGATCACCCGCGGCAGGAGCCGGGTCTACCGTTCACGAAGCGTCCAGTTTGTCGTGCTCAGCAACGATTTGGACCACGAGGCATTCGAGCAACTGACCCGCCACCTTAAAGAGGCCGTTTTCGCTCCTGTGCAAATCGCAGGCGACACCATTGCTCCCGTCTGTCTTGTCGTCCCAACCTTTTACGAACGCCTGGACTCCCAAGCATCGACTGTTTTGGGCGAACTCGATCGTCGCCTTCGCACAGCTGGCGGGCTTGTCCCCAACGACAGCCTCCCTATACCCGAGGTCGAACGCAAAAGCGCAATCGCCGAACGCATCGATATGCTCACGGGCCTCTATCGACCCAGCGAGTTTATGCGGCGCGCCAACGCATTTCTCGAGGCAAGGCGCGACGGCACCTGGTGCATCGCCACGGTCGACATGGGCCACATGCGCCTGTTTAATGAATGGCACGGCCAGGCCGAGGGCGACCGCGTACTCGCCGATGTGGGCACGGTCCTCAAGGACATCGAGAATGCCGATATGGGCGTCGCAGGATACTGGGGCCAAGATGACTTTTGCGTACTCATCCCTTTTAAGCACATCACCGTCCATCAAATCTACAACCGCGTTCGCGAGGCCGTAGCCAGACATGATGATGGCGTAGGTTTTTGGCCGTCCATGGGCGTTTGCCCCATCGACTCCAATGAGGAAATCACTATCGACGCGCAGGCCAAGGCCATGTTTACCAATCGACGCGCCAAAAACGACTTTAAGGAGCGCATTGTCGTTTTCCGCCCCGAGGAATATGAGCATGAGGTTGCGTTCCACCACACGCTAACCGAGTTCCAGTATGCGCTCTCAAACGGCCGCATCACGTACTACCTGCAGCCCCAGGTCGACATGGAAACCGGTGAGATTATTGGCGCCGAAGCACTCACCCGCTGGATTGACAAGGACGGCTCTCTCATTTCGCCCGCAACGTTTATCCCCGCACTCGAGGAAAGCGGCTTTGTGGTGACGCTCGACAAGTACATTTGGCAGGGTGTCGCCTCATGGCTGCGCGAGCGCATCGATCGAGGGCTTCGTGTGGTTCCGGTTTCGCTTAATGTGTCGCGCGTGGATATCCTTGCCTGCGACGTTGCCGAACATATGGGGGCGCTTGCCGCCCAATACAACCTACCGCCCGAGCTCATGCGTATCGAGATCACTGAGACGGCTTATACGGGGGAGTCCGAGGCCGTGGACAAACTGACGGCCGACCTGCACACCCGCGGCTTCTCGACCTATATTGACGATTTTGGCACCGGTCAGTCCACGCTCGCGATGCTCAAGAACGTCAACGTCGACGTCATCAAGCTCGACCGCGCCTTTGTACCCACCGATCGCGATCAAGGCCGCAGCACGCAAATCATTTCATCGATGCTCGAAATGGCGCAGTCGCTCCATCTGCCCGTCGAGGTCGAAGGCGTCGAGACAAATGAGCAGGCGAACATGCTACGACAAATGGGCGCCCGCTACGCTCAGGGCTTCCTCTACTACCGCCCCATGCCGGCGAAGGATTTTGAGGCATTGCTCGATGGTGGCAATAACGACTGATACGCTCGCGCGCAAAACGCCACCGCCGAAGGGGGAATTTGCCTCCATTAGCTGACTTATATCCCCAATTCAAACCGAATTGGGGATATGATACAAACCATTGTTCCGCCCAAGGAGGTTATCCATCATGAACGAGTCATATCGCCTGGGTGAGCAATTGATTATTGCCTATCTCCAGCGACTTGCGAATGGCGTCTCGACCGCCGAGCTTGACGTTGCCGCCCTGCCCGTAGAGTTGCGCGGCATTGGCGAGCAGTTGAAAAAGACGCATGCCATCCTGCAACAAGAGCGCCGGCTGCTTGAGAGCAACGCCTATATCGACCCGCTCACCAACTTGGGCAACCGCAGCGGACTCGACCGTCACGTCGAGCAACTCTGGCGCAAAGGCGGCCCCTTCACCTGCGCCTATATTGACATCGACCATCTCAAACATTGCAATGATAGGTTTGGCCACGCCGAAGGCAATCGCTATATTCTGAGCATCTGCCGCACGCTCTCCGAAACCATGGAGCACGATGAGATGCTGTTCCGCATCGGTGGAGACGAATTTGTGCTTATCTCGCTCTCCGCAAACGAGACTGAACTCGAGCAGCGCTTGGAGCAGGTACGTGCCGGGCTGATCGAGGCGAGCTCAGGTGGCAAGGCGCCCATGATCGCCAGCTTTAGCTTTGGCTGCTCGCGCGTCGATCCACTTGCCGGCGACACGCGTCGCCAGATGACGATGGATGCCGATCGCAAGATGTATCGCTATAAGCTTATGCATCGCGTGCAGCAGCCGAAAGACGATGACGCGCCGCAACGCCCGATCGTCGACCAGCTTCCCTGCAACGACCGGGTGTTCCAAGCGATCTCCATGAGCTCCGAGACGCGCTATCCGTTTATCCTCAATCTCGATACTGGAGAATCGCAATGGTCGGTCAACGCCGTGCGCGATTTTGACCTGCCCTCCCAGCACCCTTTTAACTCGGTCGATATGTGGCTTGCCCGCGTTCATCCCGAGGACCGCGACAACGTACGCGCCGAGCTCGACATGGTGATAAACGGCACGTGGCACTTCCACTACATGCAGTATCGCGTAATGGATGCCACCGGAAAATACGTGCTTTGCGACTGCACGGGCTACCGCTTGGACGGCACCGATACCGAGCCCAGCATGTATGTGGGCATTATCGTCAACCGAAGCCTAGCGGATACGACCGACTCGGTAACGGGCCTGGGCGATGTCCACGCGCTGGTCAACGCTATTGGAGAGATGCGCCGCGTGGCGCGCGAGGCAGGCTTTATTGCCATTAAGGTCGACGATATCGCCGAGGTCAATGCCCGCTTTGGATTCGATGCAGGCGACCGCGTGCTCGCCGAAAGCGCCGCCTGCCTCATGGATTGTTCGCGCGGCAAGGGCCGCCTGTTCCGCTCGACGGGGCCGACATTCGTGGCGCTTTTCGACGACTTTGATCCCGAAGAGACCGACTCGATCGCAGACGAAATCGAGCGGTTCCTGGGTTCCCCCGTGCTCATCGGCTCGCTTGAATATCAGCCACCCATTCGTGTAGCGACGCTCCATCTGAACAGCGTTGACCGACAGCCCGTTTCCATTTTGAACGAGCTCAAAGCGTTGCTCGGGAAAGCCGTGCAGGTGCCAGGTACCAAACTGGATTAGCACCGCGCCCGCGCCGCCTCCCCCATCGTGCGATAATCCCCTGCAGAAGCCACCAAAAGCAGAGGGAGTTTGTGATGAAGGTTCTTTTGGTCAATGGCAGCCCCAAGGCAAACGGCAACACCGCCCGCGCACTCGCCGAGGTCGCCGAGCAGCTCAATGCCGAAGGCATTGATACCGAGGTGTTTCAACTGGGCGCCAAGCCCATTCGCGACTGCATTGGCTGTGGCCAGTGCGGCAAGCTTGGCGGTCGCTGCACCTTTGACGACGACGTGGTGAACGAGCTCATCGCTGCCGCCGAACAGGCCGACGGTTTTGTCTTTGGCTCGCCCGTCTACTATGCGCATCCCAGCGGACGCATCCTCTCGGCACTCGATCGCGCATTCTATGCCGGCAGCAAGGCCTTTGCACACAAGCCGGGCGCTGCCGTCGCCGTCGCCCGTCGCGGCGGTACATCGACCACCTTCGATGTGCTCAACAAGTACTTCACCATCAACCAGATGCCCGTGGTCGCCTCCACGTACTGGAACAACGTGTTTGGTCGCGTGCCCGGCGACGCCGATGGGGATGCCGAGGGCCTTGCCACCATGCGAAACATCGGCAAAAACATGGCCTGGCTCCTGCGCTGTATCGAGGCAGGACAGGCCGCTGGTATCAACGCACCCGAAGCCGATCGCGCAACGACCAACTTCATCAGGTAGAACGGCGGAACATACTATGAACGTGCAAATCTTCGGGACTAAGAAGTCCTTCGACACCAAGAAGGCGCAGCGTTATTTTAAAGAGCGCCGCATTAAGGTGCAGTTTATCGACCTTAAGGAAAAGGAGATGAGCAAGGGCGAGCTCACGAGCGTGATGCAGGCGGTCGGTAGTATCGACAAGTTACTCAATCCCAAAGCCAAGGACGAGGAGACGCTCGCACTCATCCAGCACCTCACCCCTAGCCAGCGCTTCGACAAGCTGCTCGAGAACCAGCAGGTTCTAGCCGAGCCCATCGTACGCAACGGCAAGAAGGCCACCGTCGGTTATTGCCCCGATGTATGGGGAGCCTGGGAGTAGCTTGTGTTATTTGCCGGCGCGTGGGTATAAGAGCAGGCGTTTGGCATAAGATTCAACTGTAAGCCATGTCTAACAAAGGAGGGCACATGCCCAACAAACCCGTGAAGATCATCATGCTTACCGGATACCTCGGTGCCGGCAAGACCACGCTGCTCAACCACATCCTCGCTAACGACGGCGGCATCCGCGCCGCCGTGATCGTCAACGATATCGGTGAGATCAACGTCGACGCCAGCCTTATCGCCGACGGCGGCCTTTCCGAGACCGACGACCTCATCCCGCTCACCAACGGCTGCATCTGCTGCACGCTTTCGGACGACCTTGCCAACCAGCTGCAGGGCATCGCCGATTCGGGCAACTTCGACTACATCATCATCGAGGCTTCGGGCATTTGCGAGCCTATCCCCATCGCCTACACCATCTCGAGCTTCTGCGACGAGGCCAAGGTGGGCGGCGAGCCCAAGCTCGCGCTCGACAACATCGTGGCCGTGGTCGATTGTGCCCGCATGTACGACGAGTTCAACGGCGGTCGCGACCTGCTGGCCGAGGATATCGACGAGGACGACATCGAAAGCCTGCTCATCCAGCAGATTGAATTCTGCTCCACGCTGATCCTCAACAAGACCGACACCGTGACGCCTGAGCAGATCGCCGAGCTCAAGGCTATCGTGCGCAGCCTGCAGAAGGACGCCGTGATCGTCGAGGCCCAAAACGGCGAGGTCCCCATGGAGGAACTGCTCGATACCGACCGCTTCGACTTTATGCGCGCCTACAACTCCGCCGCCTGGATCGAGGCCATGGAGCACCCCGAGGAGCACGACGACCCCGAGGTGCTCGAGTACGACATCGAGACCTTTGTGTACTCGCGCCGCAAGCCGTTTGACCTACAGAAGTTCACCGATTTTGTTGAGCAGGAGTGGCCCGACGAGGTCATCCGCGTCAAGGGTCCGCTGTGGCAGGCCAGCAATCCGGACATGTGCTACATGTTTGAGCAGGCCGGCCACCAGATGCGCCTGATGGAGAACGGCTTGTTCGTTGACTCCGCGCCCGAGGGCGAGAAGCAGAAGATCATCGACGAGAACCCCGAGATCATGCAGATTTGGGACGACGAGACGGGCGACCGCATGACGAGCCTGTGCATCATCGGCCGTCACATGGACAAGGATGCGCTCATCGCCTCCCTCGATGCCTGCCTGACTGACTGGCACCGCGCCTAGGTTTATCTAAGCGGGCATTTTTCCGCTACGTAACCGCCAAACCACCACGAAGGTGCCTGTTCCCTTCGTGGTGGTTTTTCGTTCTGAGCCAAGGAGATTCATGTTCAACATTGTGCTGTATGCGCCCGAGATTCCGGCCAATACGGGCAATATCGGCCGTACCTGCGTGGTCACCGGCGCCCGCCTACATCTGGTGGAGCCGCTGGGCTTTTCGCTCGATGACAAGACGGTACGTCGCGCCGGCCTGGGCTACTGGCAAAACTTGGACGTGGCGACCTATGCCGGCTGGGAGGATTTCCTTGCACGCAACGGCCTCTCCCCCGCCGATGGTCGCCTACATCTGCTGACCAAAAAGGCACGCCGCACCTATGCGCAGAGTACCTACCGCGATGGCGACTACTTGGTCTTTGGCAGCGAGAGCTCGGGCATTCCCGAGCCGCTGCTTGCCGCGGCGCCCGAGCGCTGCGAACGCATCCCCATGTTGCGAGATTGCGATTCGCTTGACAACGCCGAGGCCTGGGAAGCCCACGAGGGATCGCTCGGACATACCGAGGACAGCCACGAAGCCATCCTTCAGCAGGATATCTGCGGCAACTTCGTCGACCCGGACGACTACCGCATCAGCGCACTCAACCTCTCCAACAGCGCCGCCATCGTCCTCTACGAGGCTCTGCGCCAAACAGGCTTTCCGGGAATGTGACAAAGGAACTGTCCCTTTGTCACATTCAGTTATAGGTAGCGGCCAGTGATGCTCTTGGAGCAGGCCGCGATGTCGCCCGGCGTGCCGGCGCAGACGATTTGCCCGCCGGCGTCGCCACCGCCCGGGCCCATGTCGATCACGTAATCGGCGTTACGGATAAGGTCGAGGTCGTGCTCGATCACGATAACCGTGGCGCCCTTGGCAACAAGGCCGTCGAACACACTCAACAACACCTGAACATCGAGCGGATGCAGGCCGATCGTGGGCTCGTCAAATACGAACACGGCATCATCCTGCACGCGGCCCATCTCGCTCGCGAGCTTAAGACGCTGGGCCTCGCCGCCCGAGAGTGCCGGTGTGGGCTCACCCAAGGTGAGATAGCCCAAGCCCAGGTCGTGTAAGGTCTGCAAGCGCGCCTGAACCTTCTTGAGTCCCACCGTGGCGTCGAGCGCCTCATCCACACTCATATCCATGAGCTGCGGCAACGTCAGCAAGCTCCCGTCCTTGCCCTCGCGATGGATACGCGAAGCCGCATCCGCATAACGCGAACCGCGACATGCCGGGCAGACGATCTCGACATCGGGCAAAAACTGTACATCGAGCGATATCGAGCCCGTGCCATCGCACGTAGGGCAGCGCAAGGCACCGGTGTTGTAGCTAAAGGCACCCGCCTTGTAGCCGGCCGCCTTGGCCTCGGGCGTACGGGCGAAGGCGCGGCGCAGCTCGTCATGGATGTCGGCATAGGTCGCTACCGTCGAGCGCACGTTGGCGCCGATGGGCGTGGCGTCAATCAGGTTGGCACGGGCAATGCCTTCGGCATCGACCCAACGCACGTGGCGTGGCAAGCGCTCGCCAGCTGCCTGGGCCTTAAGCGCCGGAATGAGCGTCTCGAGCACCAACGTCGTCTTGCCCGAGCCCGAAACGCCCGTCACCGCGACAAGGCGGCCGCGCGGGATATCGACTTCGAGCGGCTTGACGGTATGGATGGCATCGGTTGCCATGCGGATGTGGCCCTGATCGAACATTTCCTCGTCAGTCACCTGCGGACGCGAGCGCTTGGGCTCGGCGCGCAAAAACGGCGCGATACGGCTGCCCTGCAATTGCTCGACCTCGTCTACTGTACCGGCAGCGATTACGTTACCGCCGCCTGCTCCGGCGACGGGGCCCATCTCGACCAGATAGTCGGCTTCCGCCAGTACGCGCGTGTCGTGGTCGACAACAACCACGGTGTTGCCGTCATCCACCAGATCGCGCATCACGCCCACCAAGCCGTCGACATTGGCAGGATGCAAGCCGATCGAAGGCTCGTCCAGCACATAAAGCACACCCGTCGATCGGTTGCGCACCACGCGGGCGAGCTGCACACGCTGGCGCTCACCCGTGGAGAGCGTGGCGCCGGCGCGATCGAGCGAAAGGTAATCGAGACCCAGGTCGACCAGACGACGGGCCGCACTCAAAAACGAATCGCAGATATCCGTCGCCATGGGCCGCATCTCGGCCGGCAAGGACGTAGGCACCCCGCGCACCCACTCAATCGCCTCACCCAGCGTCATGGCCGCTGCTTGCGCCAGATTGATACCGCGCACCTGGGGCTGGCGCGCAGCCTCGGAGAGACGCGTGCCGCCGCAATCGCGGCATGCTCCCTCGCGCAAAAAGCGCGCAACGCGTTTTAAGCCCTTATCGTCCTTGGCCTTGGCGAGCGCATTCTCGACGGTATAGACGGCGTTGTAATAGGTGAAGTCGAGCGGCGTGGCGCCCTCGCCGTTTTTGGGAACGTAGAGAATGTGCTTCTTAACCGCCGGACCATGAAACACGATGTCGCGCTCTTGAGGCGTGAGTTGGCTAAACGGCACGTCGGTGCGTACGCCCATCTCGCCTGCCACCTGCTTCATCAGATCCCACATGAGCGTGCCCCAGGGAAGGACTGCGCCCTCGTTGATGGTCTTTGACTCATCTGGCACCAGGCTCGCCTCGTCCACCTCGCGCATGACACCGGTGCCGCCACAGGTGGGGCATGCGCCGCCGCTATTGAAAGCCAAATCCTCGGCACTCGGCGCGTAGAACTCGCGGCCGCATGTCGGACACGTGAGCGACAGGCCCGCAGCTACGTTAAGGCTCGGCTCCACACGCGCCCCGCAATGCGGGCACACGTGATGGGCGCAACGGCTAAAGAGCAGACGCAGGCTGTTGTTGAGCTCGGTCATGGTACCAAAGGTCGAGCGCACGCCCGGCACGCTGGGGCGTTGATGCAATGCGAGCGCCGCCGGCACGTGCAGAACCTCGTCCACCTGGGCGTGTTCGGCCTGCGTCAGACGACGGCGGGTATAGGTGCTGAGCGCCTCAAGATAGCGACGCGAGCCCTCGGCATAAAGAACCCCCAGCGCCAGCGAACTCTTGCCCGAGCCCGACACGCCGGCAATGCCCACAAGCCTTCCCAGTGGAATATCGATATCGATGTCTTTGAGGTTGTGCACGCGCGCGCCACGCACCTCGATAGCCTGCGGGCTCATCTTCTGTTCCGTCACCTTTATCACCCTACTCATGCCATAAAACTCGATCGCGGATGTACTCGCCCAGCATGGGCACGGTAAACCGGACGAGACCGTATCCGGCAGCCCCGATGACGCGCTCGCGAATCAGGCTTGCGCGATATTTACTCGCCCAGCTCTGGGTGCGATCGCAGCGCTCAATGACATCCGCCATGCGCGTCGGTTTGCCCTCGTCAACCGCCATGGCCTCGATAAAGAGGCGCTGTGGACTGCGCAGCCCGTAATACAGGGGCGCGTCGACCGCTTCGTAGAACTCGGAGACGGCATCCGTATGGCCAGCCTCGACATCGCACCTTTCGATGACCTGCGAGCCACGCCGGACGGCAGAGCGCCACATGTAATATCCCACCAGCTGAACCATATAGGGATGCCCCATGCTCTTGCGCGCCGCAAGGTCCGCCGTCCCCGCGTCCACGTAAAGACCAGCGTCCTTGACCGTCTGGATATACGAATCGCGCACCTTGGGCAAGGATATCGCCCCCAACGTACGCTGCTGGGCACGCCGTAAAAACGTTACGCTCGGCTCTTCGAGCAGATCGTCAACCATACTGGGTAAGCCGGCGAACACCAGCGCAAGGCCGCGCTGCTCGCTATCGGGCAAGCCCGTAGCATCCTGGTCTCCGAGCACCTGCTGATAGAGAACGGCAAGAGCCGCCAGTTCCTCGATAGACGCCGATTGCGCCTCGTCAATCGCAAACAGTATGCCCTTGCCTGGACCGAGCTTCTTGAGGCGCTCGTTGACCAGCCCTCGCAACGTTTCGCCCTTTGCCCGCGCCGCCTCGACCGACATCCGGCCAAACGACGGACCGAACTCCATTGACGTCACAACGGGCTTATTCGAGCGAAGCGCGTCGGCCAATCGGTCGCATAAGCCAAGCGAAGCGGAATCGGAGACAACCGCCCATCCGCGCTCATTGGCTAGACGTTGCAGCTCCCGCAGGAGAACCGTCTTGCCGCAGCCGCGATTTCCCGTAATGAGCATGAGCCTACCCGGCGCTCCGGCGCCGTTATCGAGCCCTTCCTCAAAATCTTCGATGACCGACTCTCGACCGATGAGCATCGGAGGCCGCTTGCCTGCCGTTGGCTTAAAGGGATTTGGATTCATGTCGGCCTCCTCGGATTGGCAAACCCTGGTAATAGTTATACCAACTTGTACCGAGTTATACCAACAGGATGCGGCAAAGAGACTGACCCTCTATCACCTATGGCCGAAAAACTCGGCGTCCGCCGCTCGCCAGGGGCGGAAGGTGGCGGGATCGACCTTTACATGAGCTGCGGCGGGTACGTCGTACCATTTGACCGTGTAGCCGGTGCCGTGAGAGCAAAAGACCGAGTCGGGCGTGTTGGGCAGATCGGCCTCGGGCTCATAGGAGGCCGTCTCGATTACGCACTCGGCATCATGGCAAGGCGCATAGCCGGCGAACTCCAGGTACAGATGCCCACGACCACTCGTGTAGGCAGCCACCTCCAGCGCGTAATCCTGCACCTCAGATGCCGGCACGCGACCCACAAGCTTCGCCCGGTCTCCCGCCATCGTCGGCGGCTCGTACTCGGCACCCATGCGCGTGGCATCCGAGAGCGCCCGGCCCACGCACTCCCCCGGCACCTCGAGCTCAAAGCGATACCACGGCTCCAACAGCACCGCCGCGCCGGCCTCACGCGCCTGCATGAGCCCCTGGCGAATCGCGCGGTACGTGGCCTGGCGAAAATCGCCGCCCTCGGTGTGTTTGGCATGCGCGCGGCCACCCGTGAGCGTAATGCGCACATCGGTGATGGGCGAGCCGGTCAGCGCACCCAGATGATCGCGCTCCATGGCGTTGGTGAGCGCCAGACGCTGCCAGTTAAGATCGAGCTCGTCGGTCGAGGTCACGGTGCCAAACTGCACGCCCGAGCCCGCCGGCAACGGCTCCAGGCGCAGATGCACCTCGGCATAGTGGCGCAGTGGCTCAAAGTGGCCCACGCCCTCGACCGGCTGCGAAATAGTCTCCTTATAGAGAATGCCGCCAGACTCAAACGCAACCGAAAGGCCAAAACGATCGGCCAACACCCGCTGCACGATCTCGAGTTGCACGGCGCCCATCAACTGCAGGTGAATCTGCTCCAGATGCGTATTCCAGCTTACGCCGAGCATGGGATCTTCGTCCGCCAGCTCAGTCAATGCTTTGAACACCGTATGGACATCATGTTCGCCCGGAAGCACCGTATAGGTAAGGACTGGCGCAATGACGGGCGCATCGCCCGCAGGCTCCGCGCCCAGGGCGTCCCCTGGGCGAACGTGCGCAAGACCCGTCACGGCACAAATACCGCCAGCAGCAACTTCTTGGGCAAGCTCATACTTTTCGCCGTTATAGATGCGTACCTGATCGACCTTCTGTTCCCACGCCTCGGCACCGGAACGTCCGTCAATCATCTGCTTGGCATGCAGCGTGCCGCCGGTCACTTTAACCCATGCCAAGCGCTCGCCGCGATCTCCGCGGCTCACGCGGTAGACGCGCGCGGCAAACTCCGGGCGCCATGCCTGTTCGCGCATCAGCGCACATATGCCATCCAGCAGCTCGTCCACGCCTTGGTCCTTGAGCGCCGAGCCGGCAAAGCAGGGGAAAAGCTTGCGCTCGGCAACCATGCGCGACAGCGTTGCGACAGAAAGCTCGCCCGCTTCAAGAAACTCCTCGAGCGCCGCCTCGTCCAACGCAGCAGCGTCCTCCTGAACGGCGCCGCCCGCCAGCAGTTCGTTGGCATCCAGGCAGCCTTCGGAAAGGCGCTGCCCGAGCTGTGCCAGCAAAACATCGCGGCCGGGATTCTCCAAATCGATTTTGTTGATATAGATGAACGTCGGGATGTCATAGCGCGCAAGCAGGCGCCACAGGGTTTCGGTGTGCCCTTGCACGCCGTCGTTGGCGCCCACAACCAAAATCGCGTAGTCCAGCGCGCGCAGCGTGCGCTCCGCCTCGGCAGAAAAATCGACATGCCCCGGCGCATCCACGAGCATGACGTGGGTATCGCCATGATCGAGTACGGCCTGCGACGAGAAGATCGTAATGCCGCGCTCGCGCTCGATCGCGTTAGTGTCCAGATGCGAATCGCCATCGTCCACGCGGCCGCGCTTGCGGATGCGACCCGCGTTGAACAGCATGGCCTCGGCCAACGTGGTCTTGCCGGCATCGACATGCGCCAAGATTCCAACGACCGCTTGCTTCGACATGGCTCTCCTCTTATTACAAGCCCATCGCACGCGGCAACGGGCGTCCTCGTTCCACACTGGATGATACAATTTACGAGCCGGCGGGCGAAGCGGGCCCTATCCCCCGACCGAGCTCATCGCCCCGCGTTGCCGCGCGGCGATTTTCGTAGGTTCGCGCCTTGCGAAAGCCGGCTTGCAAAACAGCGCAGCGAACGAAAATGGCCCCACCCGGAGCCATTTTCGTTCGCGCGAATTGTTGATACGCGCCCTCGATCTTATGCCTCACGCAGCCAGTCAAACGCAACACGCGGCGTGCCGTCCGACACATACACGACGCCGGCACGCTCGAACCCCGCCTTAATACTCGCACCCTGCATAGGCAGGTTATCCTGATGCGTGTCGATACGCAGGTGGTTGGCGCGCTCCTTGGCAAAGGCAAACATCGCAGCCGCGATGCCGTGCGCGGTGCCATCGGACGCCACACGGTGCAGCACGGCGTACGGAGTGTCGCTGCGCCATTGACCGTCCTCAATGACGTCATAGCATTCGTCCGGACCCGGTAAAAAGGCAAACGTCGCCACCACGCGACCGTCGACTTCGCACACATAACTGCCACCAGCGGCAATATCGGCAGCCAGTTGCTCGGCCGAAGGCGTGCCCTCGGGCCACTGCGTGGCGTTGCCATGCGCGCGCATAAAGGCGCGGGCCACGTCATAGATAGCCATGACGGCGGGAGTGTCGGTATCGAGGGTTTTTCTGATCATCACGCGGCGACCTCACGTTTATTGGTATCACTTTGATTGAGCAATGATACCAGCGTTTGAAGAGGGGCGCGAAGCAGATGGGAAGCAAAAAGCGAGCCGCCTGGTCAAAGGCCAAAAGCGAGTTTTTGGGCGCTGCCACCGGCGGCGATATGAGCGACCTGTTTGCGCGCGAAGACGAGCGCCGCGACGCTCTGAACGCCGAGCGCGATGAAGCCTGGCGCTACAAGTCGTGCGAACGCAAAAACCGTTACGACACGCGCGCCGAGGCCGAGGCCGTTATGGCCGACTGCGAAAACCGCGGGCGGCGCGGCTTAGCCTGCTACAAATGCGAATACTGCGGCGGCTGGCACCTGACGTCGCACCCTTGGAAATAGACCCCACATCGGCACGGCACTGACGGAGCGCCAACCATCGCACGCAAGCTACGGGCGCGGCGGCACCAAAACATCGTAACGAACGGCCTTGCCCGCAAGCTGATAGCTCGGCTTAACGCCGGCAAGCAGCGGGCCCTTCACCGGCCGCTTGATAACGACCTTGCGCGGATGCACAGCAAGCGCCGCCTCGACCAGCGCCTCCTCATCGGCACACGGCTGCTCCAAATGGTGCAAGAGTTGAAACTTCTTTTTCACCGCCGCACTTTTGGTGCGCTCGGGAAACATGGGGTCCAGATACAACACGTCGGGAGCCGCAAGCTCGCCCTGCCCGATCAACCCAGCTGTATGGCGAAGACCGGCAATGCTGTCCTTGCCCGCATGTAAGCGCATGCGGGCCACGGCAGCAGCAAGCGCCGGATCATCTGCCGCGCGATCCAAGGCATCCTTGAGGAGCGCCGCGATCACGCAATCCTGCTCATACAGATCGACGGTAAAGCCCGCGGCAGCCAGCAGTAGCGAATCCTCGCCAAAGCCCGCCGTGGCATCAATCGCCCATGGGCGCTCGATGCCCTTTGTGCGCGCAGCCTTTACCAACAGCTCTTGCTGCAGACGGCCCTGCTTGAGTCGTGGCAGCATGCGGGTAAAACCGGCACGCAGCTCCATCGTACCGTCGGTGAGCGTGAGGCCCTCGGGCTTCCCGGTCAGCTCAAGCCCCGCGGCCCGAGCAACAGAAAAGGGATCGACGACGCCCATGGACACTCCTTAATAAACAAACGAATACGCGGGGCACCGTTTATGCCAGCACCCAACCGTCCGCTATTGTCCCACATGCGACATGGCCCACAGCATCCCAATGCAAAGCACCGCCATCAATCCCGTGCACACGGCAGCGATCACAGAATCACCCATGCGCCTTCCCAACGACCGCGGCTCACGCACTTGCCCTGCTCCGTACATCATGACTCCTCCTTGAGACCAGCTCCTTGTTACGGCCTCATCATCGCAGCGCCGCACATGAGCTGCCATCGATTTGGCTTACGTCCAGCTTTCCTTTTTGAAAGGTTGGACCGTACAGGCAAGAAACGCTTTCAAACGCATGCATCGCCCCGTTGAACTACAATGTGCTTCACGATATGTGCCGCAACCTGGGTGCGACAGATTCTCCGCGCCCGCATCGAAAGGACCAGCTATGAGCGCCGCTCGCAAGACACTCAAAATCCTTGCCCTGATTTATTTTGTTCTGGGCATCGCCAGTCTCGTCATTGGAATCGCCGGCATCGCGACCGGCAACCTCGATTCCACGTACGGGTCGAACGCCATGCTCGCCGCGGTCGTGCTGGTCGCCAAGGGCCTTGTCGACCTTGCCGCAGGTGTTGCGGGTATCAAGGGCGCCAACAAGCCTTCGCAGGTGGATGGCGCGTTTAAGCTCGGCATCGTCGCCGCGGCAGCCACGCTCCTCCAGGCCGCGCTCACGCTTCCCGCGCTCGGCGGCAGCTCCGTCAATATCGTCGCCTTTGTCATCGTGGTCTACGACCTGTTCTTTGTTCAGCAGGCACACGCCGTTAAGGCCGAGAACAAGGACCGCCTGTAAGCGCTCGCTTCTCATAACCTCTGCAGCCAAGCAACTAAAAAGGGCCAATCGCGCATCTCCGCGGTCGGCCCTTTACGTTTGCCCAGATAAAACCTACCAAAATAAACCTGTCCCTTTTTGGCAGGTTGTTAGCTGTGGCGGTACTCGGCGATGATGAAGTCGATGTCGGTTTGAAGGGTATCCAAGTTTGCCAGGCGCTCTTTATCGGCAGGGCGCGTGCGGTAGTAGTACGGCGTCATTTGGAACACCGCCTCGATGTCGGCCTGGGTCTGAAGCGTAATATTCGCAGATACCCGCTGCGTTCCGACCAACTCGAGCTCGGTGGTCTTCGGCAGCTTCTCATCGTTAAGGTACGGCGTGTCGTAGAGCACCTCTTTGAGCCCAAAGAGATGACGAGCACCCGGTACCACGGTATAGAGTGAACCCTCTGGCGCCAGCACGCGGGCAAATTCGCGCTCGTTAAAGGGAGCGAAGAGCTCGGTCACCATATCGAAGGCGCCATCAGCCACGGGGATGTCCTTCATGTTGGCCACGAAGTAGGTCGCATCGCCGCGCTTGGCGGCAAGGCGCACCATCTCTTTGCCCAAATCGAACCCGTAAGCGTCCACGCCCGGCACCGCGCCCATGGCACTGGTGTAGTAGCCCTCGCCGCAGCAAATATCGAGCAGCGTCATGGAGCCATTCGTAGACGCGGCGCGCCCAGACGCCTGTTTGCGCACCAGTTCGACCATCGCATCGCACAACGGCGCATAGTAACCGCGGTTCAAAAAGTCACGACGGCTGCGCGCCTGTGACTTGGGATCGCCCATAGAGTCGCCGCTCTTGGACGAGCGCAGTAGGTACAGATAGCCCTCGCGCGCACGGTCAAACCGGTGTCCGCCCGCGCATGCAGCACCGCGCTCGTTATCCGCCAGTGGCTCATGGCAAACGGGACACAACAACATGGCAACTCCTTAGCGCGAACAACACAACGCCCACCATTGTCGCACGCCTTCCCCACCTAGTCATTGGGGACGTTCTTGAAGGACTAGTCGTTTAAGAACGTCCCCAATGACTAGTCGATTAGGAGTATCATCATCTGCGCAAATAAGCACGAAAGAGCATATTAGAGATTGAGAGCGTATGGCTGACACCGTATCTAAGCACATTGACATGACCACCGGCTCGCTGTGGCGCAATATTCCCCTGTTCGCCTTCCCCGTGGCCGCCACGAGCATCTTGGAGCAGCTGTCGAACCTCATCGCCACGGTCATCATCGGTAATTTCTCGGGCGACCAGGGAACCCTCGCCATGGCGGCGGTCGGCTCCAATGTTCCGCTTACCAGTCTTATGCTCAACCTGTTTATTGGCATGTCGCTTGGCTCCAACGTGGTCATCGCCAACGCTATCGGCCGCAACGACCAAAACATGGTCAAACGCGCCGTCCATACCTCGATTTTAATGGCGCTCGTGGGCTTTGTCGTCATCGCGCTGGGCGAGATCTTTGCCGAGCCCATGCTCGCCGCGCTCAACGTTCCTGCCGAAACCATGCCGCTCGCTTCGCTCTACCTGCGCGTCTTTTTGCTCAGCATGCCCTCGATCTTGCTCTACAACTTTGAGGCCGCGATCTTCCGCTCCATCGGCATCACCCGCATGCCGCTGCAGGCGCTTGCCGTGTCCACCGTCCTCAACATTGGCCTGGATCTCATCTTTGTCCCCATACTCCACTGGGGTGTCGCGGGCGTCGCCATCGCCACCGCCATCGCCTACACCGTCAGCGCCACCACACTCTTTATCCGCCTGCTCAAGACCGACTCCGTCGTCCGCGTCACCCCACGCGACTTGGCTATCGACCCCGTCGCCCTCAAGCGCATCGTCAAGATCGGCCTGCCCGCCGGCATCCAAAGTGCCGTCTTTGCCGTCGCCAACATCATCATCCAGTCCGCCATTAACAGCCTGGGCACCGAGGTCATGGCGGCATCGAGCGCCGCCATGAGCCTGGAGTACGTGTGCTACAACCTGCTCAACAGCTTTAGCCAGGCGTGCACCACCTTTGTGGGACAAAACCACGGTGCCCGCCAGATTGATCGCTGCACCAAAACGCTCAAGGTCTGCCTAGTCGAAGGCGGTATCGTTGCGCTCACCACGATCATCGTTATTGTCGGCCTGGGGCGCGAGATCTTGTCGCTCTTTAACAGCGATCCCAACATCGTCTCGATCGGCTATATCCGCGTGTGTTCGATCTTCCCGGCGTACGCCTTTAGCATGTTCTACGAAAACATGTCAGGCTACCTGCGCGGCTTTGGCATCTCGCTCACGCCCGCCCTCATCACCATGATCTGCGTCTGCGGCATCCGCTTCTATTGGGTGTTCTGCGTGTTCCCGCACTTCCGCACCTTTGCGAACATCATGATGGTCTACCCCATCAGCCTGGGCACCACGGCGTTCTTTATGGTCGTAGCGGTACTACTCTGCCACCCGGCACGCACCTATCGTGTCACCCAAGCCAAAGCGACAGCCCGCTAAACGCCGCACTCAACGCCACGCCAGTCATTAATTGACAATATGCGAGCTCATATAGTCGATAAAACGCCTCGTGGCGATGGGCATGGTGTCCCAGCTGCGCCAGGCGGCCACCACATCGCGCGAGGGGGCATGCACGATGGGACGTACGCGAATATCGGCCCGCATGCCTTCGACGGTACGGCGATACAGCATACTCACACCTAGGCCCTCCTCCACCATCGCCATGATGGTGTAGTCGTCGGTCACCTCGCTCGTCACGTGCGGCGACAGCCCATGCGCCGCGAATGCATCGAGCACCAGGCTCTGTTCGCCCTCATCCAGCAGCACAAACGGCTCGGACGCTAAGTCGGTGAGCGTCACCTTTTCCTTTGCCGTCAGTGGATGCGCGGCCGGCAACAATGCTACCAACTCGTCGTGATAGACCACGCGCTTCTCGAGCCCAGCGGTAAATCCACGTGCTGTAAAGCAAAAGTCAACCACGCCATCGTGCACCCACTGGGCGTTGCGCGTGTAATCGCCCTGCTTGAGGGTAAAGCGTACGCCAGGATGCAGCGCACCAAAGTCGCGGATCACACGCGGCAGCACGGTACGACTCACATTGGTAAACGTCGCGATGCGAATATCGGTCGACGAAAGCCCCAGCAGCTCCTGGCGCTTGCCCTCGAGCTCGGCCTCGGCGGTCACGATCTGGCGCAGGTACGGCAGATATTGTTTGCCGTCGCGCGTAAGCGAAACGCCCTGCTTACCGCGCTCGATAAGCGTGGTACCCAGCTCGCGCTCGAGCGCCTTAACGGCCTGGCTCACCGCACTTTGCGTATAGCCCAGCTCGTCGGCCGCACGTTTCAGGCTGCCGCAATCGACCACCATGCAAACAATCTGATACCGCGATGCCATCGTGCCTCCACATCAATGCAGCCGTAAAACGTTTTGCAAGGGCTTTTTTGCCAACATTAGCATTTCTTAATCATACTGAAGATACATTCGCTTTACTACATCTAATTCTGGGAGCAGAATCCTTTTTGCGAAACCGTTCTGTAACAAAAGGAGTCCCATGGACCGCAAAAAAGCAATCGCGCTCTCATTTTCCGTTCCCGTCGCATGGGGCTTTTCGTACCCCCTCATGAAGATCGGTATGGACAGCATGAACGCCACGAGCATCGTCGCGCTACGCTGCATCATCGCCTTTGTGGTCTGCCTGCTGCTCTTCCACAAGCGCGCTTTCCGCATCAACCGCGACCTTATGGTCCGTGCCGCCATCATCGGCGCGATTATGGCAACCGAGCTCACCTGCATGTGCCTGGGCTCCAGCCTCACCTCTGCCTCCACTGCCGGCTTTTTGCAGAGCCTGACGGTCGTGATCGTGCCGTTTGCCAACGCCGCCCTGCTGCGTCGTGCCCCCGAGCGCAAGGTGCTCGTCGGCACGGCTATCGTCACCTGCGGCATGCTGCTACTCTCGGGCGCCGACTTCACCAGCCTGAACCCGGGCGCGCTCATCATGCTGCTCTCCGCCTTTATCTATGCCAGCCACATTATCGTGGCCAAGCGCTTTGTCGAAGAAGTCGATCCGCTTGCTCTGGGCGTTTGGCAGCTGGGCTTCGGCGGCTTGTTCTCGGGCATCGCTGCATTCACCTTTGGCGGCTTCACGCTTCCCGGCACGCCCAGCGAGATCGTCGTTGTCGTCGCGCTCGCACTCATCTGCTCCGCCTACGGCTTTATCACTCAGACACTCGTGCAGCCCCACGTGCCCGCCGAGACCACCGGCTTCGCCTTCTCGCTCGAGCCGGTCTGCTCCGCCGTCTTCTCGTTCTTCCTGGTTGGCGAGGTCCTGAGCCCCATCGCCTTCTTTGGCGCCGCCCTCATCCTCACCGGCGTCATGGTGGCAACCGTCGAGCTTCCGCGCCTTCGCGCACATGGACAGGCTCGCATGGCAGGGGCGCCCGAGCGCGTCTCGTAGACCCCACTCTTCATACAGCCGTAGCATAAAGGCAACCGGTGCGCCTTTACAATAGATGCAAACAGAGCATCTGCCATAAAGGAGCCCCATGGACACCGCAACTTGCGATCGCAACATAGCAACTTGGTTGGGCGATGCGCCACAGCCGGTACGTGACACTACGAACCAGCTGCTCGAGCGTATCGCCCTTTTGCGTGCCGAGCAGATCATCTACCCGGCACAAGACGACATCCTCAATGCCCTCGCCTACACGCCTGCAGACCAGGTCAAAGTTGTCATTTTGGGTCAAGACCCCTATCACGGACCCAACCAGGCCATGGGACTGTCGTTTTCGGTCCCCGCGACGCAAACCAAGTTGCCGCCGAGTCTGCGCAACATCTATAAGGAACTCAAAGCCGATCTGGGTTGCCCCATTCCCGCCACGGGTGACCTAACACCATGGGCACAACAGGGCGTCCTGCTCCTCAACACTACGCTCACCGTGCGCGAGCATGCCGCCAACTCGCACGCCAAGCTGGGCTGGAGCACGCTCACCGACTACGTTATCGAACGCTGCTGCCAGCTGCCCCAGCCGGTAGTCTTTTTGGCATGGGGTCGCTTTGCCCAGCAAATGGTCGAAGGCAAGCTCGTCGCAACTGGTGCGGGCAAGGCAACCGGCAAGTTCTGCCTGGCCTCTACACACCCCTCGCCGCTTTCGGCCAACCGTGCCACGGCAGAACTCCCCGCCTTTATGGGGTCGCGCCCCTTCTCGGCAGCCAATCGGCTACTCGAACAGCACGGCTCGACCCCCGTCAACTGGACTTGCCTCGACTAAAAATCGATACATCAAAAATGCGCCCGACGGCAATCTTGCCATCGGGCGCATTTTGCTACTCGGGCCAGATAAACTGGGTACGGCCGGCCTCGCCGCCATCGATCAGCAGGCTCTGCCCGGTCATAAACCGGTTGGTCACGCCCACAAAGTAGATCCACTCGGCGATCTCTTGGGCAGTGGCCCAGCGCCTAAGCGGCGTGAGCTCCATAATCTGGCTCCACAGGTGTTCGTCTTCCATCACGCAACGGTTGAGCGGCGTGATAACGCCACCCGGGTCCACACTGTTGGCGATAGCCTGCGGTGCCAGGCGGTTTGCAAGGTTCTTGGTGTAGGCGATAACGCCGCCCTTGCTGGCGGCATAGGCGGGAAACTCCGATCCCGTATGCCCGCTCGCCGACCCCACATTGACCACGGATCTGATAGCCGGCGCCGGCTTGGCGGCAAGCCCCTCCCCCACAAAGGCGTAGCACTCGGTCACGTTGATGGTGCCACACAGGTTGGCGGCGATATCATCGGCCGAATCCTGCGTACCGGCAACGTTCACGATTACCTGGGGCTCAAGATCGCCTGGAAACGAGTCCGGCTCGCGGACATCAACGATCAGATGGCGGTAGCGCTCGTGTTCGATCGCCGCCGGCAAAAGATCAAAGCCAACGACCTCGTGGCCCTCGTCTAAAAAACGCTGCACGCATGCGGCTCCGATACCGCCCGAAGCGCCCGTGATCAAAACCCGCATACTTGCTCCTTAGGCGGTTGCGTGGCGCTCGAGGTACTCGGAGCCCACGTTCTCGCGCTCCCAGCCGCGCACGACCTTGTAGCCCACGGGGCTCAGGAAGACCTCGCACAGCAGCTCGGCAACAGCGCCGGTCAGCGAGCACATGAGGACCTGCACCCAGGTCCAACCAAAGAACGTGTGGCTCACCACGATGGCGAAGACCAGGTTGTCGATAAACTGGCCAACACCCGTGGACACATAGGAACGGAAGGCAAAGCTCGCAAAGTTATTCTTCTTGAGCATACGGCCGAGCGACTGGTTGAGCGTGGAGTTAACCACGGCAGAAACGAGCATTGCCAGCGAAGAGCCCAGCACCACGTACCAGGTGCCGCCGATGGTGGCGTTAAGGGCGGTGTTGACCTCGATCATGCCCGTGTCGTAGTAGGCGCCCCACATGCCGGGCGTGAGCGAACATGCCCAAAAGCACAAGCTCACGGCCAGGTTGACCAGCAGCGCGAGGATAGAGATTTTGATGGATGCCTTGGCGCCAAAGCGCTTGCAGATCATGTCCTGGCACAAAAACGAGACCCAGCTCACCACAAAGCCGCAATCGAGTGCCAGATACGGCAGGCTGATGAGCTCTTTGTTGGCCAGCAGGTTCATCATGATGACACTCACGAAAAACAGAGAAACCGTTGCCGCGGGAATGCTCCGCAACAGGACCTTGTAGTCCTCCATGACCTTCTTGATCATTATGTACTCCTTTGGTTTTAGGTTTAACGAGCAGGATATCGGACCCGAACTGCTCGGACGCCCCGGTCTTGAGACGACGGTGGGTATGATAGCCGCTCGCGCGGCATAAGGCAAACAAACGGCGCGGCAGCCCCACAGGACCACCGCGCCAATGCGTTAAAAGGCTACGTTGCCAAACTCCGACAGGATCAGGTCGGGGTTGTGGTCGGTTGCCCAATCCACGTTCCACGGGCTCGTGAACAGCAGCAGCTTACCGCCGCGCATGTCCTCGACACGCAGCGTGTCGCGCGTGAGCGAAAGGCCCGGGATATCGATAGTGTCGGGGTCGTTCTGGATCCAGCGGATGTCCGTATAGGGCAGCGGCTGGCGACGAACCTCAACACGGTACTCGGCCTTGAGACGGCGCTCGAGTACCTCAAACTGCAGCACGCCGACCACGCCCACGATGACGCTCTCCATGCCGGCACCCAGTTCGCGGAAGATCTGGATGGCACCCTCCTGGGCAAGCTCCTCCATACCCTTGACGAACTGCTTGCGCTTGAGCGTGTCGACCTGCGTAATGCGAGCGAACATCTCGGGGGCAAACGTCGGGATCTGCGGATACTGCACGTGGCGCTTGCCGGAGCACACGGTGTCGCCGATGCTAAAGATACCCGGGTCGAACAGGCCCACGATATCGCCCGCGTACGCCTCGTCCACGATGGCGCGATCGTCGGCCATCATCGACGTGCCCGTGGCGAGCTTAAGCTTGCGGTTGCCCTGCACGTGAAAGGCATCCATGCCGCGCTCGAACTTACCCGAGCAAATGCGCACAAAGGCGATGCGGTCACGGTGGTTCTTGTCCATGTTGGCCTGAATCTTAAACACAAAGCCGCTAAAGTCGTCGCGGCAAGGATCGACCGGCTCACTGGTGAGCGTATCGGTATAGGCGCGCGGCGTCGGGGCCAGACGCAGGAACTCCTTGAGGAAGGGCTCCACACCAAAGTTGGTGAGCGCCGAGCCAAAGAACGCCGGGCTCAGCTTGCCGCAGGCCACGGCATCCAAGTCGAGCTCGTCGCCGGCGCCATCGAGCAGCTCGATATCGTCCATTAGGTTCTTATGGTTCTCCTCGCCAATGAGCTCATCCATGGCGGGGTCGCCCAGCTCGGCCTCGACCTCGGCGACCTTCTTGGTGGCGTTGGCGTGACCATCGCCCTCAAAGGCGATAACGCGACGGGTCTGACGATCGAACACGC
Organism: uncultured Collinsella sp.; assembly: GCA_934675795.1. Lineage (GTDB taxonomy): Bacteria > Actinomycetota > Coriobacteriia > Coriobacteriales > Coriobacteriaceae > Collinsella. Next base: position 51,243 of record CAKURW010000002.1, on the reverse strand, counting down.
CGCGGAAGTTACGACCGCTGCCGATCGGCCAGTTCATGGGATACGTATTGATACCCAGGACATTCTCGATCTCTTCCATGAGCTCAAACGGGTCGCGAGCCTCGTGGTCGAGCTTGTTCACAAAGGTGAAGATGGGAATATGACGCAGCGTGCAGACCTTAAAGAGCTTTTTGGTCTGGGCCTCGACGCCCTTGGCGCCGTCGATGACCATGACCGCGGCGTCGGCGGCCATAAGGGTACGGTAGGTATCCTCCGAGAAGTCCTGGTGGCCGGGGGTATCGAGGATGTTGACGCAGGCGCCGTTGTAGGTGAACTGCAGCACCGAGGAGGTAACGGAGATACCGCGCTCCTTCTCGATGTCCATCCAGTCCGAGACGGCATGCTTGGCCGAGCTCTTGCCCTTGACCGAGCCGGCGGTCTGGATGCTGCCGGTATAGAGCAGCAGCTTCTCGGTAAGCGTGGTCTTACCGGCGTCCGGGTGGCTGATGATCGCGAATGTGCGGCGCGACGAGATTTCATCCGACAGGCTTGCCATGCGGATCCTTTCTTGCATTAAGTGCATTACGTCGATGTAACCGTACTATTGTAGCCGCGAAATCTCGGCATAGGGCACCTATCAGGACAAATTCATCAGTTGGGGCCTAGGGTAGCAGTCGATGGCGACACTCCGCAGCAGTTTGTCTCGATCTGTAACATCTAGACGGTTTTTGAACCTCTTCCTGTTACAGATTTAGACAAACAGGTGGGCGTCCCAGAAAGATCTAAATCTGTAACATCTAGCAGCCAAAATCTTCTCCAGTTGTTACAGATTGAGACAACCAAGTGGGGCCCGCCAGCAAAATCTCAATCTGTAACAGGTAGCCGTCCAAATCGGTTCCAGATGTTACAGATTGAGATGAATGAACGCGCTGACAATCCGAATTTGTCTCTTGTGCAACTGTGCATAGTGTATATATACTGTGTTTACCGGTTATATACACGTGTAGCCCATCAGCTAAGGAGCCGCTGTGGACATCATCCTATCCAATTCGAGCGATAAGCCCATCTACGAACAAATATCCTCGCAGGTCAAAGCCCAGATCCTTTCGGGAACGCTCGCTGCGGGAGCCAAACTCCCCAGCATCCGTGCACTCGCGAGCGACCTTGGCGTGAGCGTCATCACCACCAAGCGCGCCTACGCCGACCTGGAGCAGCTCGGTTTTATCTGCACCGTGCAGGGCAAGGGCTGTTTTGTCGCCGAGGGCAACCAGGAGCTCTTGCGCGAAAACCAGCTCTGCCATATCGAAGAGCTACTTGCGAAAGCGGCAAGCCAAGCCGAAACCCTGGGCGTCACACGCGACAAGCTGCACGAGATGCTCGACCTGGTAGCCCCCGAAACCATGCAGTAGCCATCTGCAAGAAAGGCTATACCATGCAGAACTTGCTAGAACTCAAAGGTATCTCACGCCGTGTGAGCGACCGCTTTTCACTACGCGATGTCACGCTCGCCGTGGAGCCCGGCCAGATTGTTGGCTTTGTGGGCGCAAACGGCGCCGGCAAAACCACGACGATTCGCGCCGCGCTTGGGCTTATAAAGCTCGATGCCGGCGAAGTGCACCTGTTTGGGCAGCACTGTGGCGCCGACGCGCCCGATGAAGCGCAGCGCTGCTTGCACACTCGTGTCGGCCTCGTGCTGGACACATGCCCCTTCCCTTCCACACTCAAGGTGACCGAAGTTGAGGCACTCGTAAGCCCGGCGTACCCCACCTGGAGCCACGACACCTTCGCCAGCCTCATCGACCGATTTGGCCTCGATCCCAAGACAAAGGTCAAGGACCTCTCCCGCGGCATGGGCATGAAGCTGCAGCTTGCCTGCGCGCTCAGCCACCAGGCCAAGCTGCTCGTTTTGGACGAAGCCACCGCGGGGCTTGATCCCATGGCACGCGAGGAGCTGCTTGATGAGCTGCTTGCCTTTGTCGCCGACGGCCAGCACAGCGTGCTGCTCTCGAGCCACATTACGTCTGACCTCGATCGCGCCGCCGACCGCGTCATCTGCATCGATAACGGCTCGATTGTGTTTGATCTGCCGCGCGAGGACATTACCGACCGAGCTGGCATCGCCCACTGTACCCAAGCACAGGCCGCCGAGCTTATGGCTTGCGTCGAAGGTGCCCGTGCCGCCCGCCACGCCTACAGCGTGGACGTACTCGTGCCCAACCGTCGCGAAACGCTCGAGGCCTTCCCAGAGATTCCCTGCGATCGGACAACCATTGATGACTATCTTCGCCTCATGCTGAAAGGGGCTTCGAAATGAAACGCGCCTTTATGTCCGAGCTCGCCATCGTTCGCACGCTCGTCCCGAGCATCGCAGGTGTCGGCCTGTTCATCTTCGTCGTGCTGACCGCCGTCAGGGCATCGAATGGTGATTCCGATATGAGCGCCGCCGGCGCCTTCGCGATCAGTGCCATGTCGCCCATCATGGCCATGACGTCGCTGGCCGGGCTCGACAACCAAAACGGATGGGAGCGCTATCGGGCAACGCTGCCCATCTCACGCAAAGACATCGTCAGCGCACGCTACCTGTGCATCACTATTTTCTCGGTCATCATGACGTGCGCGGCCGTGCTGTTGAGTATCGTCGCCATCCCGATCTTAAACAGCGTGGGTATCCCCTCCACGGGAGAGACCGTCTTTGAGACCGCAATCGCCTCGGCAATATCGATGCTTTTCTCCCTCATGGCGGTGTTTTTGGTACTGCCTCTGTTCTTTCGATTTGAACACATGAAGGCGCAACGCCTATCCGTTGGTCTATACGCCCTATACATGTGCCTTATCATGGTCACGCTAAACTCATTCAACCCCATCAGCAACCAGCTCATGTCGATGATTGCCGGGGCGAATCCCGATCCTTCCGTTCTTGGCTTCCTGTGCGCAGGAATTGCCGCGCTGGCAACGGTCGTCCTTGGCGCTGTCAGCTGCGCCATCAGCACCAAGGTCTACCGGGCACGCAACCTATAGGCAAGCGCGGTATCATTGGACATGCGCCATAGATCTGGCGTGGTCTTTTTTGAGGAGGCGCTCAACCCGTGTCGTGGGTCGCAGCAGCATTTGTGTCGGCTTTCTTTGCCGGCGTCACATCTGTCCTGGCCAAATGCGGCATCAAGCAGACCGACTCCGATGTCGCGACGGCCATTCGCACCTGCGTGGTGCTCGTTTTCGCCTGGGCAATGGCGGGCATTTCTGGATCCATTGGAACCATCGGCAGCATCGAACCCAGATCTTGGCTCTTTCTCGTCCTCTCGGGACTCGCTACCGGTGCTTCGTGGATCTGTTACTTTAAGGCGTTGGGCATCGGAGACGTCAATAAGGTCGTACCGGTCGACAAGATGAGCACCGTACTCGCTGCACTGATCGCCATCGTGCTTTTTGGCGAGACGAGCAACCTTGCGGTTAAGCTCGTGGGAACTGCTGTCATCACCCTCGGCACGTTTTTAATGATCGAGAAGAAGCAGTCTGCCGGACCCGAGCGGCAGCAAGACCGGACCTGGCTCGCTTACGCCCTCGGCGCCGCCGTGTTCGCAGCGCTCACGTCCATCCTTGCCAAGGTTGGCATCGAAGGCGTCGAGTCCAACCTGGCCACGGCAATCCGTACCTGTGTGGTACTGGTTATGGCATGGGCAATCGTGGCAGCTAAAGGCAAGATGGGCCAAGCCGTGCACGTAGACCGCTACGAACTCGTATTTCTCGCGGCATCGGGCATTGCGACTGGCGCATCGTGGCTGCTGTGCTACTACGCCATCGCCACAGGTCAGGTGAGCGTCGTGGTGCAGATCGACAAACTATCGATTATCGTATCGGTACTATTTGCGCGCCTGGCATTCAACGAAAAACTCTCACGACGCAGCGCCATCGGTCTCGCTCTCATCGTCCTGGGCACTGCAGCGCTCGCAGTTTGGAAGTAGCGCGGCCAGCAGCCGCTACATCCTCACACCTGGCTTGGGATGCCTGTACTGACCGTGGGATGCCGTGCGCTTACCGTGCGAGATGGCAAATTTGGGACAACAGTGCAGGCAACGAAGGCAGGCTGCGCACTCCGGCTTTGTCCAGACGGGAAGGCCGTCGCGCATCTCAATCGCCGCCATGGGGCAGCGCTTAGCGCAGAGGCTACACCCGACGCAGCGGCTAGCATCGACGGCAAACTTGCTCGTCTGCTGCATACGCGGCAGCCCAAACGCATGATACGCGCACGATGCAAACAGGGGCACGCGATGGCGCATCATATTGCCCGTGCGCCGCTCCCGCACCGCCTCGATCACAGCATCAATCTGCGCCTCAGCAGCCCTATTGATACCCTCAACCTTTTGAGGGTCAGACAGGTCGAAAACAGGCGTCCAGGTATCAGGCATCTTGACGCTCATCGCCGCATCTAACTCGAGCCCACGCTCGTGCAGCAGATCGCAGGCGAACTTGGCCGATTGCCCGGTCGTCGAACCGTACGTCGAGACATAGAACGTATAGGGGCGCTCGTCGCCCTTTGCACCGGCAGCAATCGACAGGTCGGCAGTCTTCAAAAACTCGATCATTGGCGTCGGCAAGCCCCAGGCGTATACCGGGGCGACAAACCCCAGCCGACAGGGGCCTTCCATCACAGCAAGGTGAAGGATCTCGGCATCAAAGCGCTCAATCGACACAACCTTGTCGTCTGTCGCCGCTGCAATGCGACGCGCCACATGTTCGCTGTTCCCCGTCGCGCTAAAGTACAGGATCATCTCGTGCCCCTCTGGAGTTGACTCGCGATTAACCGTGCTACTTGCGCAGCGGCTTGGGCAGCGGAATGCCGGCGGCGATAACGGCGGCGATGATCATGCAGACGATACCCTTGAGTGGGAAGCACATGAGCAGCAGGCCCACGACCATGACCGGCTGACGCATGACCGCACCCATCGTCGATGCCGTGCAGACGGCGACGCAAAAGACCGGATCGGCGCCGGTGAGGATGGCCAGTCCGTAGCCCAGGCTTACGCCCGAGAAGATAACCGGGAAGAAGTGACCGCCGCGCCAACCAAGGTTGATGAGGGCGGGGGTCAGCATGGCCTTGACCAGACCGGTCGCGATAAGCACGCCAGCGGGAATGGTCAGGTAGGTTTCCATGAGCACGTCGGCCTGAGTCTCGCCGGCAAACATGGTGTAGGGCAGGACCGTGCCGCAGATGGCGAGCGCCAGACCGGCTAGCATGGCCTTGACGACAGGACGCTCCCCTATTGCATGGGCAAGCGCTTCGCTCGTGTGCTCAGAGACAAAGTACAGCCAGCCGCAGATTGTTCCGATCAACGACAGAGGGACGAGCCAGGTAAGCTCCAAGTTGCCCACCACGGCAGCCTCGAACCTGGGCATGCCCATGCCGCCGCCCATGAGCTGGCCGAGCAGCAGGTAGGTGCCCAGGCCGCCGGCAATCGCAATGCCGTAGACCACCGTCTTTTGCGCCTTGGGCAGCTTGATGGTGATCTCGCCGGACATGGACTCATCGTCGGCGTCTTCGCCCTGGCCGTCGGCGCTACCGGCAAGCGGCGCCACAAAGCCAAAGACGGGCGCGGTAAAGAGCGCCGTCAGGGCAGCCTGGGTACCCAGCAGCGTGAGCTCCCTAAACTCGGCGCCAAAGCGACGCATGCGGTCGCCGACCCAGCTGCACAGACCGGCGATAACGCCGGTCAGGCCGGCCTCCGGTCCAATGCTTCCGCCAAACAGCAGCGGCAGCAATGCCGCGAGCGAAAGCTTGCCCAGGTTGTCGTACGGGTAGCGCCCGTCTTGCTTAACCTTAGCCATCACCTGGTTGAGGTCATTGGTCTTGGTGCCTGTCATCTTTTCGTACAGACCAATTAACAGACCGCCCAGCAAGCAGACAAAAAACGGGTACGGCAAAAAGCCAAACGGGCCGCTGGCAAGCTCGGGCGAAGCGACGCCCAGCGCGTGCGGAATCTCGGTCCACAGATAGTCGATACCGTGCTCCATCGCAAAAAAGAACAGCCAGACCGCGGCGCCTGCGAACGCACCGGTCACGGCAACGCTCACTAAAAACAGCGCACGGTTTTTGGGTTTTGCAAGACTATTCATCGGGTCCTCCCGCGGTCAAAATCGACAAGGATGCGTTTTATTGTAGGGCGAGCGTTGCCCGAACGAGCCAACCGTCTGCGCCGCAAACGGCACCATTGGGAGTCATAGTGGGGCAGGCTCAAGACTTATCCGGTAATAATCGAGGCAATCTCGCGCAAATCGTCGGCAAAGTAGATGCCGTGCTGGCGCTGCGGGCTCGATAAGCCCTTATCGATCATGTGCTCGAGCAGCGCCTTGAGGTCGTTGTAGTAGCCCCCGAGGTTGTACAGAATGCACGGCGCACTCAAGTGCCCCAACGACACGGCGGACATGACCTCGGCAATCTCCTCGAGCGTGCCCGTACCGCCCGGGAAGGCGATGAACGCGTCGCCGAGCTCGATCATCTTGGCCTTACGCTCGGCCATGTCACTCGTCACGATAAGGTCGTCGATGCCATCGTGCTGAAACTCGGCCTCGATAAAAAAGCTCGGCTCAACGCCCGTCACATGCCCGCCAGCATCGAGCACGCTATCGGCAAGCGCGCCCATCAGGCCCGACTTGGACCCACCGTACACCAGCGCATGCCCGTTGGAGCCAATCCACGTGCCGAGCTCTCGCACTGCAGGCAGAAACGCCGGGTCATTGCCGACGCTGGCACCCAGGTATACCGTGATATTCATATTCAGTCCCCCTCGTCGTGACACGCGGCGCCCGTTCTAGCGTTGCCGGCGACGGTACTCGCGCACACGGCGCGACAGGTCGGCGAGCTCGTCGCGATCGAGCTCTTCCAAATGCTCAAGATCGTCCATAAAGCGCGCCATGGTGTCCTTTTGGCGCATCTTGATGAGCGTATTGCAGTAGTTCGCCGCCACACCCGTGAGCATGGCGATGTAGAAGATGCTGATGACGCTCAGGACGACGGTAATCGCGCGGGCAACCGGCGTCTCGGCCGGAATATCGCCAAAGCCGATCGTCGACACGGTCTCAAAGCTAAACCACAGGCCGTCGCCAAACGTTAGGGTCGTGGGCTCGGACAGCCAGACGGCCGTCGAGCACAGCAGATAGAACACAAGAAACAGGCCCGTGATGCGCGCAAAGCCAGCCTGGCGCAACACGTCGGCAAGCGTCCTCAACTTGTTCATCGCGACCCCTTTTTCCAGACGCCCAATCACATTCGCTCGGTATTGTCCCACGCCTCCCCCGCAAACGGAACTAGTCATTGGGGACGTTCTTAAATGACTAGTCAAACAAGAACGTCCCCAATGACTAGTCGCCGATGCCGGGCGGGACCGTTTTGCGGTGCAGCTGCCGACCAGGTGGGCTGAGCTGGTATCCTTATGTGAAATTGTCTCGACTCGATAGGATTGCATGTGAAACCTTCCGCCGTCCTTCGCTTAACCCTATATCGCACCCTGGCCGCCGCGCTTACCGCGCTCGCCGTACTGAGCGCCGTCGCGCCCGCCCCTGTCTTTGCCGCCGACTCCGATCAGCAGGTCAAAACGGTCCGCGTCGGCTGGCTCGTCAACAACGAGGGCTTCCAGGACGGCACCCCCGGCGAGCGTCTCTCGGGATGGGGTTACGAGTACCTCCAGACTCTGTCGTACTACACGCCCGGCTGGCGGTACGAATACGTCTCCGGCACCTTCACCGAACTTATGGACATGCTCGAGGCGGGCGAGATCGACCTCATGCCCAACATCTCCTACTCCGAGGAACGCGCCCAAAAGCTGCTCTTTTCCTCGAACCCCGAGGGCACCGAGCGCTACTTCATCTACGCCAAGCCCGATCGCGACGATCTGGCCAAGGGTGACCCCCGAGCGCTCCAAGGCCTTACCATCGGCTGCAACCCCGGCGTTATGCAAACCTTCGTTGGCCAGCAGTGGCTCGCCAACGAAGGCATTACCTGCACCTATAAAGAAATCGACACTGGCGGTGCCCTCTTTGACGCGCTCGCAAACAACGAGGTCGATGCCATCATCATGAACGACACGACCTCGTCGCCCAGCGCCTCCCCCATGTTCTACATTGGTTCGAGCGACTACTTTTTTGCCGTCCCCAAAAGCCGCTCCGACCTGATGGACGACATCAATGCCGCCATGTCGGCAATCGCCCGCGTCAACCCACGCTATATCGACGAAGTCAAATCTAACTACTCGGCCCAAAACAGCGGTTCATCATCGCTCAACGGCCCCGAACGTTCCTGGCTCAAAGCAAATGACAACACCATCACGCTCGGCTACATTACGGGCAAACTCCCCTACTGCAACGAAGACGAAGACGGCAAAATGGAAGGCTCGCTCGCATCGCTTGCGACGACGCTGCACGATAAATTTGGCATTACGGTCAAAACCGTCCCCTTTGATAGCTACAAGATGATGTCAAAGGCCCTGTCAAAGGGAAGCATAGACGTTGCGCTGCCGGTATACCGAGATTACTGGTTTGCCGAGCAAACAGGCGTTGCGCAGTCGGTATCGTTGGGGACCATATCCCTCACCGCCATCCACACCGGCAGCGACCTGAACAAAGACCTTCAGAACATCGCCTGTACCAAATCATCATTTGTCAACAAAAATGCACTTGAAAATCTGTTCCCCACAGCGACCGTGACCGAATACCAATCCGACAATGAAGTGTTCGACGCTCTCAGGAAGGGAACGGCGCGCTGCATCCTCGCTCCCAGTTCACGTGTAAAAACTATCGGCGACCGTCATGATCTCAAGGACTACGAGACGGTCGAGCTCCCTGACACCTGTGAGCTCTCGTGCTGGATTTCGCGCGGAAAGCCCGAGCTGCTGGGAATCATCAACAAGGGCATCATCAATGCCGGAGAATCGCTCTCCGCAAGCAATTACTCCTCCACGTCGTACACGACCCAGGAATCAGACACGCTTCAATTCCTTTTTCGCAACCGCACCGCCATTGCCGCTACCCTCATCGGTATGTTATCGGTCGGCATCGTGCTGCTCATCTGGGCGCTCGCGCGCGCTCGAACCGAGCGCAAAAAAGCCGACGCTGCCAACGCCGCTAAGACGGCATTCCTCACGCGCATGAGCCACGACATCCGTACGCCGCTCAACGGTATCCTGGGCCTTATCGAGATCGAGGAATTGAAGGAAGGCGATATCAAGGTCGCCCGCGAGAGCCGTGCCAAGGCGCGCGTTGCCGCCAATCACCTGCTCTCGCTGATCAACGACATCCTCGAGATGGGCAAAATCGAAGACCGCAAGCTAACACTGGAACATGCGCCTTTTAACCTCAAAGAGCTCTGTGACAATACGCTGGTGCTGTGCAAGCTCCGCGCGTCCAGTAACGGCATCACAATGCAGGACAATAGTCTGCCGTACGCCACGGGGCCATACATGATCGGCAGTCCCACCCATATCCGACAGATCATGATCAACCTGTTAGACAACAGCATTAAGTACAACAAGCACGGCGGCTCCGTCACCTTTAGTTCAAAGACCAAGCCACTCGATAACGGGCGCGCGCTCTTTTGCTTTAGCGTTTCGGATACCGGCATTGGCATGACTCCCAAGTTTTTAAAGCATATCTATGAGCCGTTTGCCCAAGAAGGTGACGATGCGCGCAGCAAGTTCCAAGGAACCGGCATGGGCATGCCAATCGTCAAGTCGCTTATTGAACTGATGGGCGGCACCATCGAAGTCACCAGTGAGCTCCATGTGGGCACCTCGTTCTACGTGGAGATTCCGCTCGATATCGACGAGAATCCCCAGGCGCGGGCGAATACGGTTGAGAGTGCGCCCGACTGCTCGCTCGCCGACATGAACGTGCTGCTCGCCGAAGACAACGAATTGAATGCCGAGATTGCCCAGACGCTGCTAGAATCCGAGGGCGTCGTGGTCACCCGCGCCGCCAACGGCAACGAGGTCGTCGATCTGTACCTGTCGCATCCCGCCGGCAGCTTCGATGCGATCCTGATGGACATTATGATGCCGGGCATGGACGGCTATGAGGCAACCCGCACGATTCGTCTGAGCGAGAAGGTCGATGCAGCCGATATCCCCATCATCGCGCTCACCGCCAATGCCTTTGCCGAGGACGCCAAGGCGGCACACGATGCCGGCATGAACGCCCATCTGTCCAAACCGCTCGACTTTAACAAGCTCAAAAACATACTCGCCCGCATCAAGAAAAACGGATCCGTTTCGCTATAGTTTTTTGCAGCAACCACGCACGACCAGAAAGGAAGCCAACGATGTTTAGGCCCTTACGTCGAAAGAAACGCGCCATCACCGACGAGGAAGCGCGCGAACTGCTCGCCACCTGCAAGCGCGGCGTCTTTGCCGTCAACGGCGACGATGGCTACCCGTACGCCATTCCCGTCAACTACTTCTTTGACGCCGAGCACGACAAGATTTATTTCCATGGCGCCAAGGCTGGCCACAAGGTCGACGCACTCAAGCGCGACGACAAGATCTGCTTTACCGTTTACGGCAACGAGTGGTACAAGGACGGTGACTGGGCTCCCTACGTTATGAGTACCGTGGTCTTTGGCCGTTGTCGCCTGGCGAATGACACCCCCGCGTTTATCGAGGACAAAGTCCGCCAGCTCGCCCTTAAGTACTACCCTTCTGCCGAGGAAGTCGAAGAGGAAATCGCCAAAGACATCAAGGGCGTCCAGCTCTACGAGATTACGATTGAGCATCTCTGCGGTAAGCAGATTCAAGAAAAGTAAGCCCCTCAGCAGGTCTCGCAAATAGCAATATGGCCCGGTTCCAACCAACCTTGGAACCGGGCCATATGCTTATGAAGCGTCGGCGGCAATGTGCGCTAGTGCCTCGACGAGCTCTTGCGAGCTCACGGGTTTACTCAGGTGCGCGTCCATGCCCGCCTCGCGCGAAAGCCTGCGGTCGTCGGCAAAGGCGTTGGCACTCACGGCGATAATCGGCGTGGTCGCGGCATCCTCGCGATCGAGCGCTCGAATCTGACGCGTGGCCTCAAGGCCATCGATGCCAGGCATCATGATGTCCATCAACACCACGTCGCACTCGTGCGGTGCGCTCGCGGCAAACGCCTCAACGGCAGACTCGCCATCCTTAGCATGCGTCACGACGGCACCGGCACGGCTGAGTGTAAACTGCGCGATCTCGGCATTCAGATCGTTATCCTCTACGAGCAAAACGCGCAAGCCCTGGAGCGCATCACCATCGCCCGCATCCGCGCGAACTGCCTGAGGAATCTCGGAGCGTTTGCATTTCTCGAACGGCAGGCGGATGGTAAACGTCGTCCCCTGCCCCAAGACGCTCGTAAAACTCATGGTTCCGCCCATAAGCTCGACTAACTGTTTTGCGATAGGCGCGCCCAGGCCAGTTCCCGATGAGGCGCCTTCCACCTGTTGCTCCTCGCGGCAAAACGGCTCGTAGAGGTGCTGTTGGAACTCCTCGCTCATGCCAATACCGTTGTCGGCGATCGTGTATTCATAGACGGGGGCGCCATCCGCTGGCTCCACCTCGCGGCACACCAGGCGGACATAGCCGCCCTGGCGGTTGTACTTGACGGCATTGCCGGCAATATTGAGCAACAAACGCTTGAGGTGCGTCACGCTCACCCGCGCATAGGGATGATTAAGCGTCTGCTGGTCGGAGATAATTGTCACCAGACGCTCCTCGGCCTGGCGCTCCAGAATATCGCGCACTTCACAGTTGAGGGCCACCAAATTTATGGGCACGAGGTTCAGGTCGACCTGCCCGCTCTCCAGGCGACTCATATCGAGCGCCTCGTTGGCAAGGTCGAGCAGCAGTCCCGATGCCGTCCAGATTTTTGAGCGGCACTCAGTCTGCTTTTGCAGATCGTCCGCATTGGCATCACCAACCTCGACCATGCCGCGAATGCCGTTGATGGGCGTGCGCAGATCGTGGCTCATGCGACGCAGAAACTCCGTCTTTGCCGAGTTGGCAGACGAGGCCTCACGCGCCGCCTTTGCCAGCTTGTCTCCATAGTCGCGCTCCTGCTGCAGCAAGTCCGTCAAACGTCGACGATCAGCGCGGCGACGCACCATCACAACAACGGCTATAACACCGCTGTAGAGCGCCAGCACGCCGGCAGCAACAGCCGCGACAACCTCAAAGTAGCGCTGCGCCGAGGCATAGGTGTACACATAGAATTTGTGCGCTTTTCCAAATGTGCCCAAATACCACTCGCCGTCGGCGTTAACCAATCTGACCTTACCAGCCAGGCATCGATCCTTAATACCATCGACAATGAAGACGTCCGTCGCAGGCAGATCGAACACGCCCAATACGGTGGGTTCAACGGCATTGGTCGCAACGACCTTGCCGTCGCTTTCGATCACGATATTGCCGCTATCGATGGTTTCATAGCCTTCGAGCAAACTCTGCAGTTTGAGCGTATTGCTTGCAACCGCCTTCGCGCTCTGATGCCTTACCGCGATAACGATACCCTCGCCATCCTGCCGAGTCACGCAGCCAATGTCTGCGACCGAATCATCCGCAAGCGTGATGCGGGCGGTATAGGACTTAAGCGGATGAGTTGCCACCTCCAGCACGGGCGCTTCCTTGAGATACGTAGCGAGCGACTCGTAGCCCACATCGCCCGTCGAGGACTCGGACACCAAATTGCCCGATGCATCCGTCACAATCAGCGCGCTCACGTTGAACTGGTCGGCGTATTGCTCCAGCATGGCGTTATCCACCGAACCGTCGCGCTCCATATCGCGAGCAGCCCCTCCGGCAATCTCCATAACGCGAATCAGGTTTTTGGTCGCATAGGCGCTGTTGAACGCGTCGTAGGAAAGGCTCTGCGTCGCCACGTAATCGACAACGTCGGCAAAGCGCTGCTCGGCTTGGACCGTCGTGTAACCGTAGCTCATCATGCCGGCAACAACCGAGAGCGCTATCCCCAGCAGAGCGACAAGGAGCCATGCCCCTGTCGAACGATTGCCCCGCTCCTGAGCGGCGTGGTCGGGCGCATCGATCATGACAGGCCCTCCATATTCAAAAATGGCGAAGGGTCATCAAAGTACTTTGACACCAGACGTTCCATGGTGCCATCGGCAAGCATTTCTTGGTAGGCATGAGTGAGCTTGACGTCGATGCCGCGCGTATCGTTGATATCGAAAGCGGTGCCCAAACCAACCTTTAGCAGCGGCTCATCCAAAATGCGATATGTCACACCATAGTCTTTTTCGTAGGTGAGGAACGAGGACTCATGCGCGGCGACAGCGTCGACCAGGCCCTCGACGAGCGCCGGGTTCAGATATGAACCGTCCGAAAAGCTGTAGAGCTCCTTGATCTGCGGAACGTTTTCATTTGTGCGATTGAGCAAAATGCCCTCGGGCTTGGTGGTGGACTGAACCGCCACGATCTTATCCTCAAGATCGGCAAGCGTGTAGATATCGCTCTGGGGATCGACCGCGACCACCTGGCGGCTCGCAAGGTACGGGCCGGCCCAACGATATTCGTTTTCGCGACCCGTCATGCTAAAGCTGCCCATGACGCAATCGAGTTCGCCGCTCGCCAGCAGCTCTTTCTTCTTTTCCCAGTCGATCAGCTGGTATTTTGGCTTATAACCAATGCGGGCCAAAGCCTCGGTTAATATCTCGACATCCAGGCCAACGATATCGCCGTACTCGTCGGTATACACAAACGGTGGATAGAGGTCACTGCCGACGTTGAGCGTCTTAAGGTTGTCGTCTTTGGCCTGCGAGGCGTCCGGGGCTTTTGATGCTGGCGTCGAGGCTTCGTCATTGTGCCCGGAACAGCCGGCCATCGCTATGACAAAGGCGCTCGCCACCGCAAGCGCGACAAACAACGAAATGGCAGCCGAGCGACGGGGTCTTTTCATCGAACTCCAGACGATCCTGTTTACAGACTGAAATGGTTAAAGATAATAGCAAACAAAACCACACGAGTACCCAATGGTTACAGACGTTTTACCATGCGGGGCCTTCCGGCCGACTTGGCAGAAGACCCCGCATGCAGCGCACGCTTACCGTGCATTAAAAACGTAGCGGTCCAGGCGGTCGCACGCTTCCCTTACGCGCGAAAGCGGCAGCGCCAGATTCACGCGAATGTGGCAGGGCCCGTGGAACGGGCGGCCGTCCTGATATCCCACGCCTACGCGCGCCCCCTCGTCGAGCAGCCACTGAATATCACGGCCATGCTCGCGGCACCACTCGGTGCAGTCCAGAAACACCATGTACGTGCCCTGCGGACGCGAATAGGACACGCCCTCAAAATGCTCGTCCACGTAATTGCAGAAGTACTCGATATTGCCGGCAAGCACCTGGTTGAGCTCGTCCACCCACTCGTAGCCCTGCGGCTGGTAGGCACCGATAAGCGCATGCATAGAGAGGACGTTCATCTCGTTGTAGTGGGTCTTGTCGGACACGGCGCACACGCGGTCGCGCAGCGTCTCGTTATAGATGATGTGGTAGCTGCCGACCAGGCCCGCCAGGTTGAACGTCTTGCTAGGCGCATAGAGGGCAACCGTGCGCATGCGGGCGTCCTCGCTTACCGACTGCGTCGGAATATGCTTGTGTCCCGGCAGGATGATATCGGACCAAATCTCGTCCGAGATCACCACGCAATCGTGCTGGCGATAAATGTCCATGGCGCGCTCGATCTCGTCGCGCTCCCATACGCGGCCGCAGGGATTGTGCGGCGAGCAGAACACCGCGGCATGGATGTGGTTTTGGGCGAGTTTGCGCTCCATGTCCTCAAAGTCCATGCGCCACACGCCCTGGTCGTCGAGCTTAAGCGGGCTGTGGACAATACGATAGCCCGCGGCCTCGATGGACTTGGTAAAGCCGATGTAGGTAGGGCTGTGGACCAGCACCGCATCGCCTGGCTGGACATACGCGCGTAGCGTCGACACGACACCGCCCAGCACGCCGTTTTCGTAGCCGATATGCTCCGGCGCCAAGTCCTCAACGCCGTTGCGACGGCTCTGCCATTCGATGATGCGGTCGAAGTACTCGGGACGCGGATTGAAGTAGCCAAACATGGGGTGCTGAGCGCGCTTGATGATGTACTCCTGAACCGTGGGCACCGTGGCGAAGTTCATGTCGGCCACCCACATGGGAATGCGGTCGAAGCCCTCGTCGGGTGCGTTCGGAGCCATACCGGGGATCTCGCCCCAAGAGTCAACGGCGATGGCATCCATGCCGTGGCGGTCGATAAGCGAGCTAAAGTCGTATTTCATGCTGAGCTCCCGTGCAAAGTGATTGTTTTGGTAGGCGTTATTGTCCACCAGCGTGGGCGGTTTTGGCGCGGAGTTTGGCGCTTAATTTGACGGGTGCGGACGAATGGCTGGTTAGTCTTGCGCGTCGTTGACGGCGACTACGGTTAGCTGGGTTTCGTCGACCGTAAACGATATGTCGAGCCCGGCGTAGGCCAGGTGATAGACGCGGTTTGGCTCGTGCTTGCTGCCCGCGCGGCGCGGATCTTGGCAAAGGACCTCGACCAAGCCGGGGAGCTTTGCGGGCGGGACCATATCCTGCAGCGCTTGTGGAAACTCAACATCGAGCTCTTGCCACGGAGCACCCTCAATCCAGCCGCCGGTCGCATCCGGGTGGCAGTCCGCAAACGGGATGTAGGGCTTGATATCGTAGATGGGCGTGCCGTCGCGCAGATCGGCCCCCAGCACATGGATGATGGGGCCGTCGTCGGTAAGCTCCACGCGGTCGAGCTTAACGCAGGTGAGCCCGATGGGATTAGGGCGAAACGGACTGCGCGTGGCAAAGACACCCACGCGCTCGGCTCCGCCCAGACGCGGCGGACGCACGGTCTTCGACCACTTGACGTTGGTGCCAGACCTGTCCTGCGGCTTGGCATCGGCAGCTATGTCCTTAGCCGTGCCGCCGGGCGTTCCGTTTTCGAAGCGCCACAGCAGCCACAGGTGAGAGAAGGAGTCCAAACCCTCAACCGCTGCATTGGAGGCAAATTCCGGCTCAAAAACGATGCGTCCCTGCAGATGGGGCGCCAAAAAGCTGTTGCGCGGAATGCCGAACTTCTGCGGCAGGTCGGTATGTATGTGTGCGATAGGTTCCATGCCGGTCATTGTACGGCATGGAGGCGCGGGGCGTTGCGCGCAATTCTTCGCCGCGGTCCGCAGTCGTGCAACCAACGGTTGCTTGGAAGGGTGCCTGCCGCCGCGTATGCTTAAGCTATCAACCAGCAGAAAGGAGCCGCTATGGCCTTTGCAGAAAAGCTCATTGCCATCCGTCGCGCCCATCACCTTACCCAAGAGCAGCTCGCCGCCAAGCTCTTCGTCACACGCCAAGCCGTCAGCCGTTGGGAGCGCGGCGAAGTCACCCCGGGCATCGACATGATGAAGCTCATCGCCGCCGTAACCGGCGAACCCCTGTCTCACCTGCTCGAAATGCCCGAGCATTATTGCCAGAGCTGCGGCATGATACTCACGCCCGACGACTGCGGCACCGACGCCACGGGCGCCACGACCGACCATTACTGCAAGTGGTGCTACGACCACGGCAAGTACACCTACGACACCACCATGGAGGCGATGATTGAGGATTGTGCCCCGCGGCTGGCGCAAAACACCGGCATGTCGCTCGACGAAGCCGTCTCGCTCATGGGCGCCGTCCTGCCGCAACTGGAGCGCTGGCACACCGTGCAGGAAAACGAAGAGCGCTACGGCGCCGAGGCGCGGGCGCGCTATGGCGATGAGGCTATCGATGCAGCAAACGAAACGTTACTGGACATGGATCCTCAGACATGGACCGACATGAAGGAACTTGAACGCGCTATTCTGGGTCAGCTCTCGATTGCCATGAGTGACGGCGATGCGGACGGAAACGAGGCTCGCAAGCTTGTCGCGATGCATCGTCGTTGGATTGGTCTCAACTGGGGACGCGAACCCCAGGACGAAGCACACCTGGGCCTCGCCCACGGCTATCTTGCCGATCAGCGCTTTATCGACTACTACGACAAGCCCTGCGGCACCGGAGCCACGGCGTTTCTGGTACAGGCCATCGAGTCGTCGTTGACGCGCGCATAGACCGCGGCGGCTTTGGGTATTTCAATCGAAACCTCAAACCGATTGGAGACCCTATGGCTACTAATCACGAGCTCGTGCTCTACGTTATGACCGGCTGCCCGTATTGCATAAAGGTCAAGCGTTTCCTTGCCGATAACGGCGTGACCATTCCCGAGCGCAATATCTCGACCGATTCCGATGCCGAGCAGACACTTATCGCCGTCGGCGGAAAACGCCAGGTTCCCTGCCTGTTCATCGACGGCAAACCACTCTACGAATCGAGCGACATCATCGCATGGGCACAGGAGAACCTGCTCTAGTGCAACACAGCCATTGGGGACGTTCTTAAATGACTAGTCGTTAAAGAACGTCCCCAACGACCAACTAGCCGTGGAAGCGGGCTATGGGTGCGAGTGGCTGCTCGCGAAAGACGCGCTCGACGGCGGCGCGGTATTCGTCAACCTTTTTGGTCTTACGTACGAGCTTGTGAACGGTAGCGGGGTCAGCGAAGGCGCATTTGGCGTAGAACCACCACTCCTTCATGCGAAAGACCGCGTTGCCGCCAATCTCTTCTGCATATGCCGCAAACAGCGTGTCGTGGAAGCGCTGCAGCTCAGCAGCCGTTGCAGCAGGGCCGCCCTTGACCATGCGAGCCAGCGCGGGGTTCGCAAGCAAGCCACGCCCCAGCATCACATGGCGTGTACCGGGATAGGCCTCCACCAGCGCGTCCATGTCCTCTAAATCAAAAATGTCGCCGTTATAGGCAACCGGAAACGGCGCGCGCTCCAGTGTTTCGCCATAAAACTCCTTGCGCGGCGAGCCCGTATAGCGGTCCTTTTGCACGCGCGGGTGCACGATCAGCTCTGCCAACGGCATGCGGCAATACAGATCGAGCACACGCTCGTACTCGTCATCGCGTTCCAACCCCAGCCTGGTCTTTACCGATACCGGCAACGGCGAGCGTTCGCACACGTCGCTCAAGAACACCTCAAGTTCGTCGAGATTACGCAAGAAACCCGAGCCCTTGCCCTTGGCGACAACCGTCCCCGAGGGGCAACCCAAGTTGAGATTGACCTCGCGATAGCCCATGTCGGCGAGCACCTGTGCCGCCCACACAAACTCGTCCGCGTTCTTGGACATCAACTGAGGCACCACGTTGAGCCCCTGGTTATTGGCAGGATCGATCTCCTTAAACGCCTTGCCGCCAAAGCGGTTTCCCACCCGCGGCGGCGGCAAAAACGGCGTGTAATAACAATCGAGCGCACCGAAGCACTCCGCATGCACGCGACGGAACACATGCCCGGTAATTCCCTCCATGGGGGCCAACGATAGAATCATCAACATCTACTCTCAAATCAATGCGGCAAAGGGACTGCCCCTTTGTCACAAGCATTATGCCTTGTCCTTGAGGCGGCCCACAAGGCGGAGGCGGTTACTTGACGCCAACCAGCCAACCAGTCGTCGCTGTGCAACGAAGGTGAATGGCGCCCACGATCAAACGATCACCAACAGCGCGCTGTTGACCGCTATGTATGAACAACAGACACCCTCCACTCATCTATACTCAAGAGCGTGTGCGCATCGCCCCCGAAAAACGATGAGAGTCGAGGCCCCATGCAGCAGCTCACCGAGCAAGAAAAGAAACGCATCCAGCGGTACTGCACATACCCCAAAATCGCAGCGACCGCACTCGTCATGTCGTTCGCAGCATGCCTGTTGATGTTGCCGCTCCAAATGGTCAACGATATCGCGTTCCACCAAAAGGAATTCCAACCCGCGGGCATATATACCGCCATCGCACTCACCGCAATCGAACTCGCCATCTTTTGCTATTGTGCTCTTGCGCCGCGCTTTGGAATGCAGGGCAAACAGTGGAAGGAGCTGCAGGGCAGGCTTGCGGTGGCCCAGACCAACAAAGACCGCTCCGCGGAGGTCGCCGGTGTGCTCGCCACGCAAGCTGCCGGCCACCTGCTCAAGAACAGTGATAACGATCTCGCGCGCAACCTGGGCGGCGCCGCGGAGGTCGCCGGCGCCGTAGGGGCAGTCGCCACGGCGGCAGACGTGCTGGCCGAAACCTCGAGCAATGCCGAGGCCATGGCGGCCGCATACGGCGTTGTGATTCCGAGCGCTAAGAAACAGATTATCGCGCTCATCGCAGTGCCCGTCATTGTGCTGCTTGGCGTCTACATCCCGCAGTTTGTCCAGGGAAATAATGAGCTTCAGGCAAGAAAGGCTGCAGCCGCCGAGCAGCTCGCCATCGCGCAAGATGCCCTGGAGCCCGTGTGCGAACGCGTCGCGGCAGACGACCCATACGAGTCGTCTCACGACTACGGCTATCGTATTATCGGCTATCTGCGCGATAATGACCTCGGCGCTCAAGCAGCCTATGTCTACCTTTCTTTCGATGCAGATGGCATGCTCACGGACGTCGCTTACACCAATCAGATCGACCCCGAGGCAAGCCTTGCAGACAACCTCGCCCGCACCGAGCAGGATATCGCGACGCTCTGCGCCCCGCTCAACGGGTTGGACATTTCCGTTGCCACGCCTGACCTCCTCGCGCCATGTAGCCTGTCGGATGAGTTTAAGCAGGCATTTTTGGCCGGATCCTTATACGAGGAGATCAGCATCAAGACGGAGGACGAATCCATCAAGTCGTACTACGCCTTTGACACCGAGCCCAAGGAAGAGTTCGACGAATACACCCATCCGGAAATTAGGCTCATGCTCTCTGCAAAGAAGAGCTAGAAGCTTGCGTTCTGATTTCCGCTCGCAAACGCCGTCTATATCTCGAGGTCTAATACTTTCCCCAGAAGTGAATGGCTGTATTTGGACCCCCGAAGCATCGACATTTTCAGACGCCAAAACCGCAGGATTTGACTGGCAAAACCGCAGGAAATTACATCTCAAAAGTGTCGATGCTTCGGGGGTCCATTTTGACTCGTTCACTTCTCGGAAAAGTATTAGACCCTGATTTCGCGAGGGTCTCGATGTGACAAAGGACCGTCCCTTGTCACATTATTCGGAGCGCAAGGCCTCCACGGGATCCTTCCTGGACGCGCTGCGGGCGGGCAGCAGGCCGGCAACAACCGTCAGCAGCACCGAAATCGCGATGAGCACCAGCGCATCCTGCACGGGCAGGCTCATCAGGTTGGGGACCTGTTTGGCCGCAAGCGCCCAGGCATTGACCGGAAAACTCACGAGCACCACGACGACAATGGCAAAGACACCGGCGATGAGGCCTTCGATAAAGGTCTCGGCATTGAATACGTTGGCCACGTTGCGCTTCGACGCGCCGATCGCGCGCAGGATGCCAATCTCCTTCTTGCGCTCCAGCACACTGATGTAGGTGATGATGCCGATCATGGTGGAGCTCACCACCAGACTGATGCTCACGAATGCGATGAGCACCAAGCTGATGGTGTTCACGATGTCGGTCACCGAGCCCATGATGATACCCATGTAGTCGGTGTACGAGATTGCCTGCTCGTCGTGGCCGGCGGCTTTGACCTGCTTGTTGTACGCATCGATATGGTCGAGTACGCGCTCCTTTGCCTCAAAGTCACGCGGGAAAATCTTGACCGAGATGGGGTCGGCCTCATCCGCATAGCCCAACGTGGTCAGATTGTTGTCGTAGGTGAGCTTCGACGCCTTGGCATAGCTCATCATGAGCGAACTCAGGTCCTCGGCGTCCATGTTGAAGTGAACGGCATTGGCAAAGGCGCTCGCATCCACGTGCATGGCGCTCGCCAGGCTGGCAAAACTCGAAGACATCTGCGTCGCCATCTGGTCCATGAGCCCCGCCGCGCCCGCCTTAAGCTGGGACGATACGGTCGTCGCAATCTGCTCGCTGATTGCCTTCATCACCTGATCCATAGCCTGCTGCAGATACGGAGCCAGCTGCTTTTGCACATAGTCGGTCATCGCCTGTTGCAGGCGCTCGGCCAAGGCATCGCCGCCGAGCGCTTTGAGCTGGGCCAGGATTTGCTGGGCTGCCGTATCACTCTCAAGATACGCCGAGAACGCGGCGGCAAGCTTTGACGTGTCCTTAAGATCTTCGGGTGTCAGCGCCCTAAACTGATCAGACTGCAAAAAGCCCTCAAACAGCTGGTTGGCAAGCATTCCCACCTGCTGCATTTGCTCGGGCGTAAGTTCCAGACCGTCAAAGATACCCGAGAAATCTGGGGCTGGCGCTTTGGCCATGATGTCGCTGAAGTCGATGTCCTTCCCAACGCCCGAAAGGTCAATGTCCAGACCCGACAGATCGATGCCCGTTAGATCAATGCCGCCGCCAGCCGCACCCGAGAGCGCAGACGTATCGAACGAGAACGCGCTCTTCAGCGCCGCCTCGTCCACACTGAACATGCTGCCCAGATCCATGCCTTGCTTGGCCTCGCCTTGCAGCTCATCGAAAGACTTGCCCGTAAAGACATCCGTCTCGGGATGGGCGAGCTGCTCTTGCACAATCTGCGAATCGGCGGCGCGCTCCATAAGCTGGCGAGTCAGAGCATGCGTATAGGCAATGCCCGGAGACAACGCACTCGCATTGGCCGTCTCGTTAGGTCGCACCACGCCCACAATGTGCACGTCGATGCCATCGGCAACCTTGGCGGCCATAAAGTCGGCGTCGTCAGACATGTCGGTCCACATGCCGGTCTCTTCGTTTTTGCGATACGCATCGGCCGGCGACAGCACCTTAAACGTCGTGGACAGCGCATCGTCGTAGGTAAAGTCGGCGCCGGTCTCGGGCGTCTCGACCCCACCGTCAGCCGTCATGGCGCTGCTAACCAGATCGTTGAGTTCATTGATATCCAACGCACCGATGCTGTAGAGCGTGTAGTCGCCCACCGTGCCGCGACTCGAAAGCACCATCACGGCTTCGTTAGCAGACGTAGGCCAATGCCCCGCCACGACGTCGTATTGGC
Organism: uncultured Collinsella sp.; assembly: GCA_934675795.1. Taxonomy (GTDB): domain Bacteria; phylum Actinomycetota; class Coriobacteriia; order Coriobacteriales; family Coriobacteriaceae; genus Collinsella. The sequence goes on along the minus strand of CAKURW010000002.1, from coordinate 29,269 downwards.
TGTCGAGCAGGCTCTGGTCGTCGATCATCTCGTTAAAGACCGAGGTTCCCATGGATTCCATGCTCACCGTTGCCGCCGAGCTCGCACCTCCGCTCATGGCCTCGGTCATGGCGTTGGGCACCAGCCGGACGGGCTTCTCGTCGCCCTTACCCGCACGATAGACAACTGGCGTCACGCCATAGCCATACTGGATGGCGTTGACCTCTTTGTCGATACCATCGCCGCCGTCGTCAAGCCATGCCTTAAAGCTCGTCATGTCGTTGGACTTAACGCTCGCAAACATATCCTTTACGGCCGTGACCACGGGAATCTTATCGGTTCCCTGAGCCTTGCCGTCGGTACCGTCGTCGGACGAATCCTCACCGTTGGACGCCTCGTCATCCGTGGCCCCCTGTCCGCCCATCATGGACGACAGGTCGTAATCCTGCTTGGAAATGGTGAGCGGGTAGCTCGAGAGCGTATCCTCCTCGACCTTTTTGATGTAGCCGTTTACGCCGTTGGACAGCGCAAGAATCGCCGCGATGCCGATAATGCCAATCGACCCCGCAAAGGCCGTCATGGCCGTACGGCCCTTCTTGGTCATGAGGTTGCGGGCAGAAAGCCCCAGCGCCGTCACAAAGCTCATCGAGGTTTTGCGCGTAGGCTTGGCCTCGCGACGCGCGGCCTTGACAACATCAAAGGGGTCGGAATCGTCGGTGATCTTGCCGTCCGCCAGGTTGACGATGCGCGTGGCGTATTGGTACGCCAGCTCGGGATTGTGGGTGACCATGATGACCAGGCGGTCGCGCGCCACGTCTTTGAGCAGATCCATGACCTGTACGGATGTCGTTGAATCCAAGGCGCCGGTCGGCTCGTCTGCCAGCACGATCTCGGGATCGTTGATTAGGGCGCGGGCGATGGCCACGCGCTGCATCTGCCCGCCCGATAGCTGGCTCGGGCGCTTGTTAACGTGCTCGCCCAGGCCGACTTTCTCCAACGCCTCGCGCGCACGCTGGCGGCGCTCGGCATGGCCCACACCCGTGAGCGTAAGCGCCAGCTCCACGTTTTCCAAAATGGTCTGATGCGGAATGAGGTTATAGCTCTGGAACACAAAGCCGATGCGATTGTTGCGGTAGGCATCCCAATCGCGATCGCGGAAGTCCTTGGTCGAGATGCCGTCGATGAGCAAGTCGCCAGAATCGAAATGGTCGAGTCCACCGATAACATTGAGCATCGTAGTTTTACCCGAGCCCGAGGGACCCAGAATGGCCACGAACTCGTTATCGCGAAAAGCCAGGCTTACGCTGTCGAGCGCCACCTGCGTAAACGACTGCGTGACGTACCTTTTGCAAATACCTTTGAGCTCCAACATGGACGGCAACCTCTCCTGCGCAGGCACCCTGCCCGCTCTCCCCCGCCGTTCGTATTCGACGCGTTTGTCCTACTCTATCCCCATTTTTCACCGACACCAGTGAGGAATGCAGGGAACCGCATCAAAAAACGAACGGGATGGCGCCCAAAAGAAGAGGCCCCAAGTGGGGCCTCTATATGGTGGAGCTTATCTTGAAAAGCAGCAGACTACTCCGCACAGCGGTGCACGATCATCGCCATGCTTTACGCGTTTTCTACTGCTCGCTATTCGCAATCGCCTGATCGATCAGCTTGTCGAGTGCAGCGCGCTGCTCGGCGGAGCTGATGGCTCCCACGATGGGCTCCCCTACGATGTTGCCATTCTGATCGATGACATACGTTGTCGGGAACGAGAACAAATTTGACGTGAACTTACCGGCCTCGCTATCCGACTTGAACCAGATGTTCTTATACGTCACGCCCTTCTTGCTCAGCACGTCCTTGGCATCTGCAATCTCGCCCTTGTTGCCATCGAGCGTAAAGGAATTGACGCCCACGACCTGGCCGCCCTTCTTGGCAAGCTCCTGATTCAGTTTCTCAAGATCGTCCAGCTCGCCCACGCACGGCTTGCAAGTAGTGAACCAGAAGTTCATGACGGTGACCTTGTTCTTAGAGAACAGCTCGTCGCTGTTCACGTCGTTGCCATCCAGGTCCTTGCCCGTAAAGCTGGGGAACTTCGTCGCCTCGTTCGAAGCATTGGCACCAGCCGTCATGCCAGCGGTCGAAGCGTCGACGCTCTCGCCTGCACTCGGCGTGCTTCCACAGCCGGGGAACTCCTTCTCCAGGCTCTCGAGCTTGTCCTCGATCTCCTTGATCTGCTGTGCACCGGCCTTGAGCGTCTTGAGCTCATCCGCCGTGAACTCATCCTTGGCGCCGTCGATGGTCTTGAGCAGGAAATCGCCGTAATTGCTGCCGTCCTCAATCATTGCCGAGTCTTTATTTGCCGCATTGAATACCTTTTCCCACAGCGCGTTATCACTCGAAAAGATCTCGTTCTCCTTCTGCATGAGCTTCGCATACAGCTCGGCGGCCTCGTCGGCATTGGCCGGCTTCTGCGCAGTGAGTTCTGCGATCTTAGGATCGGAGCTCGCAGATTCGCTCGCATTGCCGCCAGGTGCCGAGCACGCCACAAGACACAAGGCCAATACCGGCACCATAAACAGGGCCGCAATCTTAGAAAGCTTCATAGTCATTCCTCCGTTTTGTCGAAGCTTGTTTACTTTTTATCGACGGTCAAGGGAAGCTTTTCCGCCGACACATCCAGGCCATAGCGATAGCTGATGGCATCGACAGGACAGGCCCCGATGCACTTTCCGCACCGGATACATTCGGCATGATTGGGCGCGCGGACCACATCAACGTCCATCTGACAAACCCTTGAACACTTGCCGCACGAGACACATTTGCATGCGTCAACCCGAATCCCCAGTAGGGACACCCTATTCATGAGCGCATAGAATGCGCCAAGTGGACAAATCCATTTGCAGAAGGGGCGATAGAACAAAACGCTCAGCACTACCACGGCAATGAGAACGGCAAGTTTCCAGGTAAAGAGCTGCCCCAGCGCAGATCGAATGCCGGCGTTGGCAATGGCCAGCGGAATGGCGCCCTCGAGCACGCCCTGCGGACAGACGTATTTGCAAAAGAACGGATCTCCCATCCCCAGGTCGTTGACCACCAGCACAGGCAGCAATACCACAGCAAACAGCAGCACGAAGTATTTGATATACGTAAGCGCCTTGAGCTTTTTTGTCGAAAGCTTTTTGCCGGGAATCTTATGAAGCAGCTCCTGCAGCCAGCCAAACGGGCACAGAAAGCCGCATACAAAGCGTCCCAGCAGCACGCCGAGCAAAATGAGCGTACCGGTAACATAGTAAGAAAAGTTGAACTTGGATGAACCTACCACCGACTGGAACGACCCGATGGGGCACGCACCCGATGCCGCGGGGCACGAATAGCAATTAAGTCCAGGTACGCAGACTGTTTTTCCCGCGCCCTGATAGATGCCGCCTTTGGCAAAGTTTGGCAGGTGAATGTTGGTGACCAGCGTCGCCGCCGCCTGAATGAATCCGCGAAATCGGGCCAAAACATGCGACGCAGTGTTTTCTCTTTTATCCAATTCCGATACACTCCAAGCACAGCCTAATCGCTTTGGCCAGCACGGCATCCGCCTCGCCACGCATAACACCAAAGCACACCATGGTAATTCCGACGATCAACAAAGCGACCTGTACCACGGGTTTTACCGCTTTGAACAACACGACCACTCCTTTCGTTACGCGACCATTGGACCATATCGACTATAAAATCCGTGTTAAGTGCGATTTGGAATGTGCAAGGAGACTGTTATGCGTATTTTGATCGTCGAAGACGAGCGAGCGCTGTGTGACGCAATCGCGCGCAGCTTGCGAAACTTGGCATACAGCGTCGACTGCTGTCACGACGGACAGGAGGCGCTCGACCTGCTGGGCGTCGAAGTCTTTGACCTCGTGGTACTCGACCTCAACCTTCCCCGTATCGATGGCATGACCGTGCTCAGGGAACTTAGGAAAACCGACTGCGAGACCAAGGTGCTGATTCTGTCCGCGCGTGGCGAAGTATCCGATAAGGTCGACGGACTCGATGCCGGCGCCAACGATTACCTCACCAAGCCGTTTCATCTGGACGAACTTGCGGCAAGGATCCGCAGCCTTACCCTCAGGCGCTTCGCACAAAGCGACATAGTATTAACCTGCGGAAAACTCAGCTTTGACACCAAGGCGCGCATCGCTTCCGTGGGCAGCAAGGCCTTATCTCTTACACGCAAGGAAACGGGAATCTTGGAATACCTGATGCTTAATCAGGGGCGACCGGTAAGCCAAGAGGAGCTTATCGAGCACGTTTGGGATAGCACCGTGAACAGCTTTAGCAACGCAACCCGCGTTCACATCTCGTCGCTCCGAAAAAAGTTGCGCAGCGCTTTGGGATACGACCCGATTCGCAATCGGATTGGAGAGGGCTACGTTATGGAGGATGGAGAATGAAAGGGCTTTCGCTGCAATGGCGCATAACGATTATGACGGCGCTGCTCACGTGCGCAGCATGCGTGCTGACGAACTGCCTGGTCGGCTATACGGGCATGCGCTACATGGATGCCATCGGCAGTAACATCTCGGCCTTTAACGCAACCGGCGAAGATTCACCCCAGGCGTTCGACCCAACGAAGGCGACCCCCAATGACAAGGTCACGATCGTCGTAAACGACGCGCAGGAGTCTTTTGGCACGACAACCTGGTGCATCACGGCCGGAGTCACACTCCTTGGCGGCGCGCTGGCATACTTTGCGAGCGGCCGTGCGCTCAAACCGCTACGAGCTTTTGCCGCCCAGGTTGAGCGCGTACAGCCTGACAACCTAAGCGAAATCAGACTCAGTGAAGATGTGCCCACCGAGCTACAACGATGCAGCGCCTCTTTCAACGACATGATTGCCCGTCTTGGCGAAGGGTTCTCTGCACAGCGTCAGTTTACCGGCAACGCCGCACACGAGCTGCGCACCCCGCTCGCCCTTATGCAAGCACAGATTGAACTATTCATCTCCGAGCACCCCGGTTTGCAACCCGAAACGGCCGAGCTGCTCGGCCTGCTACAAGAACAAACCGAGCGCATGTCTCGAATGGCCAAGGTATTGCTCGAGATGAGTGAGCTCCGCAGCGTTCCTTGCGAGGACGATGTGGAACTTGGCCCCTTGTCCGAAGAGGTCCTCACCGACCTTGCGCCACTTGCCGAAAATAAGGGCATAGCCCTCAATTGTGCTGGAGACGCTTTAGTAATCGGGAGCGACACGCTCCTCTATCGGCTGGTGTTTAACCTGGTCGAAAATGCCATCCGTTACAGCCACCCCGGCTCGACTGTCAACGTCTCCATCTGCGACAACGACAGCCACGTGTTCCTGCGAGTCGAGGACCAGGGCCCGGGAATACCCAAGCAGTACCGTGAGAGCATCTTCCAACCGTTCTTTCGCCTGGATAAATCCCGCAGCAGGGCATACGGCGGCGCAGGACTCGGGCTAGCGCTTGTTTGGGAGATTGCAGCCCTACACGGCGGCACGGTAGAGGTCGAAGCAAGTTCCGAGAACGGGACCACCATGCTCGTGACCCTCTCAAAGGGGGCCACCACGTGATCCGACTGTCCAGGGGTCCCACTCGGCATTGCGAAACGCGTCCCAAAACTTGGACATGAGAAATGGGAGGCAGTTCGCATCTGCGCCGAGGACGAAGTCCTGGCGGGAATTCAGGATGCGCAGAGGAAGCTTACGGCAGAAAACCCCGACAGAGTCGTGACCGTCGGCGGCAACTGTATGGCGTCGCTTGCCCTCTTCGATTACCTGCACGGGAAATACGAGAACGTTGGAATCGTCTGGATCTATGCGCATCCGGATGTATCCACGCTGAATGATGGCTACCCCAACGCTCACGCCATGGTACTTGGCAACCTTTTGGAACAGGGTGCACCGCAACTCGTTTCGCGGATGCGGCATCCGGTGTTTAAGCCGAGCGATGTCCTGCATGTCGGGCTACAGCAGCTCCACGACTATCAGGAAGTTTGCTTAAACAAGCATAGGTGTTGCGGTTTTAGCCGATGTCCTCATGGAGGAAAACGACATGCTGGGTCTGTCTGATTAAAGTCCAACAGTTTCCATGAGGCATCTAGCACGGTAAAAGCTAAAGACCCGGGAGACCCCAAACTGTCAACCATCTTTACGGGTGCAAGGGAAACGGGCAAGACAGCCCCCTCTCGCTCCTATCCGAAACGGCGCTTGAACACGGCTGGATTGCAGCGAATGTCTCCGCCATGCCCGGCATGCTCGAAGATATCATCGAGCACACAAAGGAGGCCGCAGGCCGTTACCTCTCGCAGCCCCATACACGCGTGAGCGGAGTTCAAGTTGGGCAGCGGGGCGGTTTAGCGCGCCAATATAATCAAATCGTGCACTTCCATAGCCTCTCGTCTACGTGGTGTACCGTCGTCTCCCCTTTTATCAGAGTTGGGCGATTTCAGGCACCCGAGCTGAACTCAAATTGAACTCAACGATGCCTTATCGGTCGAGGGCGTCCTAGCGAGAATATACAGAGGCGCACATTTCGCAGGGAACCTCCCATTCGTTATCATATCGGGATGCTGTCAAGGCAGCGTCAATGCGTTCGACCTACACCTTCTCGCTTTTCGAGGCCTCGTCTGCAGGACCATCGGAATCGATACGGAATCGATCGGCATACCATTCATCCGAAGCAATCACCTTATGGAGCATCTGGAGATGCAGGTCGACATAGTGGCAGAACGCCTTGCCGCATTCCACGAGAGGCGCATTGTTTCTCTCGTTGGGCTCGGCTCCAAAATTAAACTCGACCTCATAGCCCTCCCCAGGCACACCCATGCTCGGCAGAACATCAATGGAGAAGTGGACGAATCCAGACGTCACCTTGTATACATCTTTTACCTTTGGATCGAATTTCTCGAGTAAGTCTTGAAGTCTTCCATCGGACATCTTCTCACCCGAGAAATCTTTCAGCTTGTTCACAGGCACACCTTGAAACACCTGCTTGAGAAAGTCATCCTGGTCTTCGGCGGCGAATAATGCGAATGTCCGCAGGCAGACTCCAACCTGTGCGCGGAGAAGCTGGGCGACGCAAACAAGATTCCTCGACTCGAGCATGGAGATGAATCCGTCTATCAGTCTCATCGCATACTCAGAGGAGGATGCCAGATATAGATCCCATTGGGTAAAGTCGCCGTTCATGAAGGGAATCACTGCATTGCGCTCGGCGACTCTCAAGGCACTCAGGCTTTGTTCTATTTTCTCAGCTTCTTGTTTGAACTGTTCGCTATCCAAAATGCCCCCAAATGCCGGCTTCTCAACAAATCAAAAAAGCAGGAGAGATAGAGATTAGGTTCCTGCTCCACTGAACCCGCGCTTCCAGTCGAGACACTCCTCCTCGAAGATCTCCCCAGAGTCCCGTCTCTCGCGCCCCTCACGGAACTGTCCATATCAGTGTAGCCAATCCAAGCACAGCCCCACCGCACGGCCCAGTCGCTTCCGGTCCTGCGTGGCCCCATGAAGGCGGAAGGGCGTGGTTGTCGTCATCGCGTTCCTTTCTCCTCATACCTTTTGGGCATGCGTCACGGGCCCCCGCGCGGCGCCGAGAGCGAATCGGCGCAGGCTTGGGGCCAGTTGCGTAGAGGTTGAGGTTCGGGTTTCGCCGGCTTACGCAGCTTGGCGGGCAGAGCGCCCGGGCTCGCTGCGCCTAGGGCGCGGCGGGATCCGCGACGCCGGAGGTGTCGATCTCGCCCAGATTGGCGAGCTGCTCGATGAGGGGGAGGCCCATCGGGTCGTCCACCTCGACGCCGCCGAGCACGATGGTGCTGTCGCGCGTGTCGATTTGGGTTGTGAACACGGCCGGGTCGAAGCCCGAAGCGATAAAGCCAATGCCCGCGAGGACAACACCCGCGGCAACGAGCCCGCCCGCCACGGCGAGGTAGATCTTCTTCGCGCTGGTCATGGTACTCACTCCTTTCTACGCCGCGAGATGCGCGGCAGCGCCGCCCTTCTCGCCCTTGCCCTTCCAGAAGGGCGAGGCGGCCTTCCTCGCCCAGAGCGCCGAAAGGCGCGCAATTTGTTTTGAGGCGGCCCAAGCGCCAGCACCAACGAAGAGCGCCACGCCGACGAGGCCGAGCCCCACGCCCGCCGAGGCGAGGGCGTACGGGAAGTGGCCGATGGTGACGCCGCTTACGGCAAGCAGGAGCTCAACTACGCCCACGCCCCCGAGTGCCGCCGCGACGATCCACACGCAGAGTGCCAGCAGCCAGATGCAGATATAGACCGTGACGGCCACGGCGGCGAAGGCGGCGAGCAGCGGCACCCACACCGGGGAGCCCACGATGGTCAGCACCCACAGCAGCGTGGTGCTGCGCCGGCGCGTCCTCGCGATCGCGCGCGGCACGGCGGGCAGGTCGTCGAGCGTGGCTTCCGCCACCTCGCCGGGTGTGCCCATGGCGGCCACGGCCTCCTCCTCGCTCATACCGTCCTCCATGCGGTCAGCGATGGCCTCCGCATAGAACGCCTTGGTCTCCTCCACCTGCTCGGCCGGCAGGCAGGCGAGCAGCTCGCCCAACCGGCCCAGAAACTCATCGCGCGTCATGGTGCGCCCCCTCAACGTATGCGTAAATCTCCCGTACGGACGGCCACTCGGCCAGGAACTCCTCGATGCGCGCTCGCCCGTCGTCCGTGATGCGGTAGTACCGGCGCAGCCGCCCGTTGTGCTCGGCAGAGCGCGCCGTGATGCACCCGGCCTTCTCCAGGCGCTTGAGTAGCGGGTAGAGCGTCGACTCCGTGAGCCCCATGCTCGCCGGTACGTCCTTCACGATCTGGTAGCCGTAGGACTCCTCGCCGGAGATGGCCGCGAGCACGCAGGCCTCCAGGAAGCCGCGCTTCATCTGTGCCTCCATCCGCACACCTCCTCTCGTCATATACTATGCTATACACACTATACGATGCAAGGTATTAGACGTCAACTCTCATAGCGAAGATTCTCCGGCCCCTGCGCGCTGCGAACGTGATGTCGCGGGGCGGTTGGCATTATGCATGAAACGTCAAGTAACGCTCTTTTGATCCACTTCCACTCGGCCCCATATGCCTTGTACAACGCTCCCCCTTCGACCTCGGGTTCAAGAGAGCCGCTAGGCTGGACGTGCCGGACGGTAAGGTCCTGGACGCCATGGTGGACTTCTCCGATGCCATGCGGGTCATGGGTCTACGCCGATGGAGGCCCACGCACGCGGCAGGGCTCGCCCGTCACCGCTGGTCGCCGGACGGTCCCCACGCCCCGCTCGCCAACGCGCAGGCGACAGCAGCAGTCCAGCGCTGGCTGGAGACGACGGAATGCCCAGAAGATGCGTTTCCCATCGCTGCGGCAGAGCTTTTTACAGGGGTGGCAATTTTTCCGAATGTCGAGGTCAGCTAGGCTTCGGTAGCCACCTTGGGAGCATCGACAATAGACTCTTCCTTTATACGTTCGGCATAATCGTAGGCGATACTCACAAATTCCAGTCCCGAGCAGCAGGGGTACAATTGCTGCTAATGTTGCCACCTGATGGGAGATGGAAGATGGACTGCGATGGCTACCCGCGCATTCCCATGCCGTTGATGTGCACTGCCTTTGTGCCGGGGCAGATTGACGCTGCGGTTGCAGGCATTTCCGACCCCGATTCGCGCACCATCGCCACGGCAGAAGCGCTGTACTTTCGCGGACAGGCCACACCCGCCGCCGAGACAGCACGCCCCTATCTTGACGCCACCGACCCCGCACTGCGTTATTCCGCATGCCTTATCTGCGGATATGCCAGTCTGTCGCTCAATCGTATCGCCGATGCCCGCCGCTGCCTTGCGGGCATCCTCGATACGCCAACTGACGAGGAATCGCCCGCCGTCCACGCCACGCATATCCTATTCGCCTCCGCCGCGAGCGTCCTGCTGCACTTGCCTTCCCCGCATTCCGCCGAAGAGTTTTATCCGCTTGCGGCGCATCTGCCCGAAGGCCTGCGCCTGTTCGCCAGCTACGTGATGGCGCACGCCTTGTATCTGCGTGGCGAATACGGCCGCAGCCTAGGCATGGCGGAAAATGCCCTGATCATGAAACAGGGAAGTTATCCCATCTCGGAGCTGTTCCTGCACCTGTCGGCTTCCATGGCCTGCATGAGCCTCAGGGACATCGACGCCGCAAAAACGCACTTCGGAGCCGCTTGGAACATTGCGCGTCCCGACGGCCTTATCGAGCTCATTGGCGAGCACCACGGCCTTTTGCAGGGACTCATCGAGGCATGCCTAAAAACGCAATACCCTGACGACTTCGCGCGCATCATCGAGATCACGTACCGCTTCAGCTACGGCTGGCGGCGCATCCACAACCCCGATTCGGGCGAGGACGTGGCCGACGATTTAACGACCACGGAGTTCACCATGGCCATGCTCGCCTGCCGCGGATGGACCAACGCCGAAATCGCACGCCACATGGAAGTATCGCCGGGCACCGTTAAAAACCGCCTATCAGGAGTGTATGCCAAGCTTGGTATCGGAACCCGCGCCGAGCTGGTCGCCCATATGTTGCGTTAGCGACCGGGCTGCCAAGCGCATCGAACGCGTTCCGGAACCCGGCGCTTCGCTCGATTAATTTGGACATTTTGACCCTTGAACGGCACTACCGCCACGGGGCACCTTCTCGCAAAATTGGATTATTTCCACCGATACCTGCGGGATGGGAGCCAAAGATGCTTGATCGCCGTTCGTTACTTGTTGCCGGAGCGTCCTCGCTGGCAAGCATTATGTTGCCGCGCGTGCCAGGAAGCGCAAACGCCTTTATATTGCCGTTCGCGCCCACCGAGGCCTATGCCGACGAAAAAGACCCCTTCAGGGTGCTCGTTCTCTCGCGTACCATGTTTGGTGTGGTCGTGGTCGACGTCGCCAACAAGAATACGCCCATTACGGGTGCCCAGGTCACGCTCACATCGCGCTATACCGCAGGCAAGCAGCTCACCGCCACGACCGATGACGAAGGCACGGCCATCTTTGAGATCGCGCCGCTTTCGGAAGGCTACGTGGACGAGGCAACGCTTCTCGACGCGTACGACTTTAACGGCGGTATCTCCATCAGCATGAAAGGCTACCGCGATGTCGAGATTCCCCTCGCACGTGTCCAAGGCGGCACCGCCATTACCGCACCCACACGTCCGCTCTCCGATGGCGAGCCGTACTTTCGACAGCTCACATTCGACGAATGGGACATCCAGTACGCCGACGCCACGTTTATGGCACTGCCGAAGGACGACACGGCAAACGACCAGCCCGACACGCACGCTTTTACCGTGCAGGCGCATCTGCCACAGGGTGGACAGGCAACGTTGCACATCAACAAGGTAATGCCCGTCACGGGTAGCTCGCCCGAAACCGTCACGCAGATTGGCCAAGTCAAGGCCACGCATCGGGCGCAGATAATCTGGCGACGTTCACACTCGAAGACAAGTTTCTCGACGCGGCATCGGGCCTTCTGGAAGAAGGGTGCAAATTGCGCTTTGTCCTCGACTATCAGGGCAAAACCTACACGCTCTCCTCCCCCATGACCGTTGTCACCGCGCCGGCGGCAAAGGCGGAATCCGGATCGACCACTATCGTCCCCACTACCATGGACCAAGAGATCACTCCGTTTGATTTCCCGGCGGCGTTTCCCGGCATCGGCGGCAATAAGTTCACGTGCTGGATGCCCTCATTCCCCATTTTGTTCGATTTCTCTTTTGCCGGGTACGTGCTGTTTGGCGGAGGATACAAACCGGTCGGCTACATGAACGATTCAGGCAATCCGGATCCGGAGTACTGGAAGAAATCGCCGCGCGAGTCGGGCGCCAAGCAGGCAAACCGCTACCTCGACGAGATGGAGGGGAAGTGGAATCAGTACAAGAGTATGAGTGCCGGTTCGGGAACCGATCCAAGAAACACTAAGCTCCTTCGCCACCATTGCACGCTGCTGTTCACGATGGATATCGCCACACAGCTGTACGGCTCGCTCGCCTACGATTGGGTGGGCAAAACCTGGGGCAACAACAACGACCCCGCATACGGCAATATTAAGGCGCTCTTTCAAGTAAGAACCGACCTCAATTGGACCGAGCAGTTTACCCTAGGACCGGTGCCGTTTTTCCTAAACGTCAACCCCTGGGTGCTGGCGAAGCTGGCGCTCGCCGTGGGTGCCCACACGCACGGCAGCGGCGCGGCGTTTTTTAAAAACATTTCGCTCGACTTTTCAAACACCTCGGGCTCATTCACCATCCAGATCGGGCTTGCCGTCACCTTTGGCGCCGGCGTTGCAGGCGTCGCTTCGTCTGCCGTGCGCGGCGCCGCATCCCTCACGCTGTTCATTGGGTACGAGAAGGCAGATGGACACCAGCTTCCGCGACTGCGCGTAGGTGCAGACGTCGATGTCGATGTGATACTCCAGTTCGTAATGTTCAAGTGGACCACCAAGGCTTGGTCGGGGTCGTGGCCCACACTCCTCGATTCGTGGAATATGTCGGTGAACAATGGCAACCAGTATGTGCTCCAGCGCTCTGAGCTCGCATTGGGTGGAGATATGCCTTACACGTTGGATGCCCGCTTCGGCACGCCCAGCAACATCGAGGCGGGCGGCGTGCCGCAATTCATCGCATCGGCCACCATCGTCACCAACGCCGAGCTGCTCGCACGCGCCGAGGTTAAGGCCACTGCTGTAAACGTCGCGTCTGTCGTGCGCGATTGGGATCAAGCGGTCACGCGCATTGAGCTCGAGGCAGATGCAGAAAGCGACGACACGGGACAGATCGAGCATTTCGTCCATACACTAATAGAGAACGGCGAAAACGCCGCGCCGATGTACGAGTACACCTATATCGGGCAGGCGACGAACGCCGTTGCGGACCCCAACGCCAATTCTGCCGGCGTATCGGAGGACGAGCGTGGCGGCATCAAGCCCTCAAGCGACAACGTGCTGTTTACTGGCGTGCTCAGCGAAGCTCACATGAAGTTGGCAATGATTGCCGGCGTAGAATGCCTGTTCCGTATCGCCTCGGTGCGCTACGGCGACAATGGCCGCTCGCGCCTGGTGGTGCACACAAAGGCAAACGGCACGTGGTCTGCCCCCACGCCCGTGGACTTCCCCCTTGGCTTTGGCGAGGGCGACGTGGAACGCGACGGCATATACGATTACGACTTCGACGTGGTGGAATATACGGACGGAGGAGGAAACCAGGACGCCTACGTGCTGCTGGTCTCGGGCGAGCGCCCCGCCGGCGACAACACCCTTTTCGATGCGGCGAGCACATCCGGCATACTGTCCGTTGTGCGCCTGCGCATAAGTAATAGCGAAGTTCGCGTGATATCGCACACGTCGTGGCGCAGCATCTCGCGCGGGCGCCTGCAGGAGGACGGTTACCATTGCCTGCAGTGCCCGCGCATCACGGTGGGCAAGACGCTGGTCGACGGACGCCTGTCGGGTGCCTATCTCCACCGCCGTGGAAGCACCGCAGAAAAGGCGCTCGGCAGCGAGGCTGAGGTTGCGCTGGAATGCTTTGCCCTGTGGTCGGACGTTTCGGGCGACAGTCTCACGTTCCGTCAGGTCCTCCGCTTTCCGCAAGCACCGTCGAGTATCGAGCTGGGTGAGCCCGAGAATATCAACGGCAAAATGATGGTGCCCGTTGCGTACGAGACCGCAAACGGTTGCGGCTGTGCATCGTACGCCGTGATCGGCCAGTCTATCGCGGGCTGGGGCGTTATGCCGCCGGACGCCGCGGTGCCCCGTGCGGTGCCATGGCCGCAGCACACGGGCTTTTTGGCCACCGTCAACGAGCAACTGCAGCATATCACTTGGACGCGAGACGCATCGGCATTTGCAACGCAGCCTGTGGGTGCCGCAGGCTGTGGCCCGGCATCGTTTAGCGTAAGCAACAACGGCAGGTGCGTGCTCTATGTAGAGAACACCGATGGCAAGGTGGGACAAACCTACGACGAAGAAGGCAACCCGGTAGCAGTGATGGGCAAGCACTTCCGCATCTTCGCCAGCACCTTGGCAGGCGATCTGTTCACGGAGCCGTTCGTGATGTGCGAGCTGGACCATCCCGTCGATCAGATAACGACGTTTTTGACGTCGGGAGGCATGCTCTCCGCGCTCGCCACGCACATTGTGAGCGCGGAGAAGAGCGAGGCAGAGCTGCACGGCATCGAAGTGCCCTTGGTGGCGTGTGCCACTCCGACGGGCGCGGTCGCTACCTCGGGCGCGGTGGTGCCCGGAGCAGCAGGCGAATCCTTCATGGTCACGGTGCGAAACGACGGCAACACCTTGCTGACCGCCGGCACGATCGATCTGTACCGAGAGGGCTCCAGCCAGCCGTTCTCCAGCGCATCCATCGGATTCGGAGTGAACGCACGCATGGCTTCGATCTACGATCCAGAGCTTGCCGAGGACGCTTCGGCCAACGATATGGCACACGTGAAGTACGCGCTCGAGACGCTGGGCGCACGTTTTGCAACGCATCCGCTGGTAGCCGACAACGGCAACGCCGTACTGGCACCGGGTTGCACGGCACAGTTTCGCATGGGCTTCGCTATCCCGGAGAGCTGGAGCGACGAGGTGGGCAAACGCGTCACGCTCTACGCAAAGGCGCGTGACCTGGTGGCGCTCGACCCCGTAACGCTCGAAGAGATTCGACCGGGCGCAAACTCCGCGTTGGGCGCCGTGCTGCACGAACTCCACATTCCCGACGCGGCATGTGAGCGCTCAAAAGTTCAGGTCGGTGTATGCGACAGCGCGGATACGACAGGACTTCACGACGCCCCGATGACGGTCGACGGCGATAGCGGCACGAGTGGAGGTGGCTCCGGCGGAAGCAGCTCCGGTGGCGGCAGTGGATCTGGCAGCGGCAAGGATCACGGCAATAACAAGAGCTCCGGAAAAGCAGGCGCGCTTGTCGGAACGGGTGACAGCAACATCCCCCTGACGGCAGCCGCAGCAGCACTCGCCGCAGCCGGAGCCGGCCTCGTCGCCTACAGCGCCCGCCGCACGGCGCTCGAAAAAGACACCGCCGATGAGGTCAATTCTGATAAGCCTCACTAGCTCTCAGTTACCTTTGCGAGAGACGCCGACTCGGCTCATCGAACACCAAAAGGGCTGGCCCTGATAACTCGGAGCCAGCCCTGAGTCGCCTGACGTGAGACTCGCGGCGTTACTTGAGCTTCAGCGCCTCCATCATGGGCACGGCAGCATCCCAGTCGATCTTCCAGCCGATCGACACGCGGACGGTTTCACCCGTTGCGGGAGCCGTCGCAAACAGTGTATGGCCGTTGTCGGGACCGGTAAAGCGCAGCCACGTTATGCCGTTGTACTCGACCTGGTCGGTTGTTGTCTCCTTGCCTTCGTAGATCTGCTCTAGGCTTGCAACCTCTTCCTCCGGCGAGCGCGGGAAGATGTTGATGTTCAGGCGTCCTCCAGTCTCGTCGTGGAAGAAGTCTGCCTTTTCGTGCTCTTCGTTGGACGAATCCAGCGTGTACCCATCGGCGGCCTCGATACTGTACGATGCGCAATCGATGCCGGTCATGTTGGCCGCGTCACCAGAATCGGCCACACCGCCGGCCGCCTTGAACTCCTTGGTCTCGCATCCCGTGGTGTCAAAGTGCATGGCCTCATGATTCTTGGCAGGGGCATAAGCGTCTACGAACTCGACAGTGATGGGCCCGTAGTACGCCGTCTTGGGCGCCCAGAAATACACGTACTCAACGGTCTCGCCCGGGCCGATATCTGGCCTCTCGGAAAGGTCGATGCCCTCGTGCAGCTCATCGGGAGCCTCGCTTGCAACGTAGTCGAGCACGGCCGCCTTGCCGGAAGTAAACAACGGGTCGCCTGCCTCAAGATCGCCCTGGGCAGCATGCACGTTAAAGGAACTGAACGTCCTGTTCTTTGTGTTGTTGTTGGTAATCTTGATGTGCAGGTAAAAGCCGTCCTGCAGCTTGGCATCGCCGCGATAGAACGTACCGTGAGCCACAGACTCATTGGTAATGCCTGCTACCTCAACCGTCTGCGAATCATAGGCCTTGGCCTTCTTGGACTTCTCCTGCACAGGTGCGCTCCCGCCCGAGCCACTCGGCGCATTACCGCCGCAGCCAGCAAGCGTACACGCCAACACAGCCGAAAGCGCCACGGTGGGAATTCCTAACAGCAGCTTCTTCGTCATGGGCTTCATCATCCTCACCGCTCCTTTCGCTTGCAGCTCATCCGTTGCCCGAGGCCTTCGTCGCCCCGTGGCATCGGCTTCCACAATGAGCGTATGACGAAACACGGCGCCGGCGAAGTGACCCGTGGCCCAAATAACGCCCCGTTAGACCCCCTTTCAGACCAAAAGGGCCCCAGTTCGCATACCCTCGGCCCACAAAACGAGACGCATGTCCCAATGTTCGATTCAATCCAACAATCCGCACGACACGTTTTCGACAACGTATCCAACCGCAAACGCAGCAAGACGCATTCGGCCGCCTTCAAATTTACTCGGGCAGAACCGACTCGGTTTTGTCCGAGTAAACTCGAGCATAAACTGATCCATGCGATACAATTAACTCGGACAAAACCGAGTCGGAAGGAACCGAGTAAGTGGAATTTATTGGCAGGGAGCGTGAGCTCGCCCGTATTAAGAAAACGCTCAAAGCACCCGAGCAGCGCAATGTTCTCATTTACGGCAGGCGTCGCGTCGGAAAAAGTGAGCTCATCAAGCAGGCGCTAACCGATTTGTCGGACGTCGCAACGGTCTATTACGAGTGCCGCCAAACCTCCGAGGCAGACAACCTCGAGAGTCTGTCCGTCCTTGTTGCTGAAGCGCTGAGCTTTCCTCCGCTCGCCTTCACAGGCATCCGCGAGCTCATCGAATTTCTGTTTGCCCAAGCTAAAGACAAGAACATTACCCTCGTTCTCGACGAATACCCCTACTTGAGAGATGCGGTTAAAGGCCTAGACAGCATTCTTCAGACCTCAATCGACGCCCACAGGGAAGACTCACGTTTAAACATTGTCCTGTGCGGCTCCTACGTTGAGATTATGAAATCCCTCATCGAGCATGAAAGCCCCCTCTACGGGCGAATTGATCTCGCGCTTGAGCTTAAGCCCATGGATTACTTTGACGCTGCGAAGTTCTATCCCGCGTTCTCGCCCGAGGACAAGGTGCGGCTCTATAGCGTTTTTGGCGGTATCCCCTTTTACAATCGCCTCATCGATCAATCCCAAAGCGTACGCGACAACATCATCGAGCTCGTCACGGAACCTGGCGCCCGCTTAGAAAGCGAGGTGCCGTCCTATCTCAACGCCGAGATCTCGAAGATGACCAACGCCAACGAAGTTTTCGGGGCTCTCGCACAAGGCTACTCCCGTTGGGGGGACGTGCTGGCACAGTCGCACGTCTCGAGCGGTCCGGCCATGGCAGACGTGCTCGACAAGCTCATGTCACTCGAAATCGTCCAAAAGCGTGCACCCATCAACGACCCTACGAACAAGCGCAAGTCTGGCTACTTTGTAGTGGATCCGCTTTCGCTCTTTTACTATCGCTATGTTTTCCGCAATGCCTCAGCGCGTCAGCTGCTCGACTCGGAAGTCTTCTATGATCGTCACGTCTTCCAAGACTTCGAGGAAAACTACGTTCCTCATATGTTCGAGGAGATCTGCCGTCAATACCTCGTGCGGCAGAACAGGACCGGCAAGATCGAACCAGCTTTCGACGCCATAGGCAAGTACTGGTACGACGACCCCGCAAACAAAACGAGCGGCGAATTCGATGTGGTAACGCAAGACCCCGAGGGCTACGCATTCTACGAAGCAAAGTTCCGCAAATCCCCCATCACGCAAAAAATGGTCGACGAGGAAATCGCCCAAGTCGAGGCAACGGGACTCAAGTGCCATCGCTATGGATTCTTCTCCCGTTCGGGCTTCGAAGCTGGCGAAAGCGATCGAACCGTCTTCATCGACCTGCCGCAGATGTTTGGATAGGACAGGACAGGTCCCTCCCGCATTCCAAGCATTCATTATCTAATCGAACGATTGTTCGATGGATTTCGTGTTGGTTGGAATCGCCCATGGGCTGGGCTATGCTACCTTGACTATCTATATGACTAAAACGCAGCAAAGGAGCACCGAGAGAGCGAGTATGGCAAAAAACACCGCAAACTATGGTAACGACAGTATCCGCCAGCTCAAGGACGAGGAGCGCGTACGCCTGCGCCCTGCCGTTATCTTTGGCTCGGACGGACTCGATGGCTGTGCACACGCTGCCTTCGAGATCCTGTCCAACGCCGTTGACGAGGCGCGCCAGGGCTACGGCAAGCTCATCACCCTTACCGCCTTTCGCGATGGTTCCATTCAGGTAGAGGACAACGGCCGCGGCTGCCCGCTCGACTGGAACCCCTCCGAGAAGCGCTTTAACTGGGAACTCGTCTTTTGCGAGCTCTACGCCGGCGGCAAATATAACAATAACCAGGGCGGCGACTACGACTTCTCGCTCGGCACCAACGGCCTGGGCTCATGCGCAACCCAGTACGCCTCCGAATACATGGACGTCACCGTTTGGCGCGACGGCAACAAGTACTCCCTGCACTTTAAGAAGGGCAAGGTCGTCGGTGCCAAAAAGAAGGCACTCGAGATTGAGCCCAGCGACGAGAACCGCACCGGCACCACCATCAAGTGGCGCCCCGATCTTGAGGTCTTTACCTCGATTAGCATTCCCCACGATTGGTATCGCGAGACCATGCGCCGTCAGGCCGTGGTCAACGCCAACGTGACCTTCCGCCTGCGCATTGAGGGCGACGATGGCGAGTTTTCCGAAGAGGACTTTTGCTACCCCAAGGGCATCGAGGACTACGTGCTCGAGAAGGTCGGTACCGACTACCTTACCGAGCCCTTCTTTATCGAGGCCGACCGTCGCGGTCGCGATCGCGAGGACCTGCCCGATTACAACGTAAAAATCACCGCGTGCATGTGCTTCTCGCGCACCTTCATGATGCAGGAGTACTACCACAACTCATCGTGGCTCGAGAACGGCGGTTCGCCCGAGAAAGCGGCTCGTAGCGCTTTGACCAGCGCCATCGATGCCTACATCAAGCAACAGGGCAAGTACAACAAAAACGAGAGCGGCATTAAGTGGCAAGACGTCCAGGACTGCCTGGTGCTGGTGACCAACTGCTTCTCCACCCAAACGTCCTACGAAAACCAGACCAAGAAGGCCATCAATAACCGCTTTATCCAGCAGGCCATGACGGCCTTCTTTAAGGAACGCCTCTCGACCTACTTGATCGAGAACAAAGATGCCGCCAACAAGGTCATGGAGCAGGTGCTCATCAACAAGCGCTCGCGCGAGAATGCCGAGAAGACGCGCCAGAGCATCAAGACCAACCTGCAGCAAAAGACCGACATGGCCAACCGCGTGCAGAAGTTCATCGACTGCCGCTCCAAGGACAAGAGCCGTCGCGAGATTTACATCGTAGAGGGCGACTCGGCAGCAGGCGCCATTCGCACCTCGCGCGATGCCGAGTTCCAGGGCGTTATGCCCGTCCGCGGTAAGATCCTCAACTGCCTGAAGGAGGACTACCCGCGCATCTTTAAGTCCGACATCATCATGGACCTCATGCGCGTGCTGGGCTGCGGCGTGGAGATCAAAGACAAGCGCATCAAGAACCTTGGTGCCTTTGACCTGGACAACCTCAACTGGAACAAGGTCATCATCTGTACGGACGCCGACGTCGACGGTTACCACATCCGCACGCTCGTGCTCACCATGCTTTACCGCCTGGTGCCCACACTTATCGACGAGGGTTACGTGTATATCGCCGAGTCGCCGCTCTACGAGATCAACTGCAAAGAGAAGACCTACTTTGCCTACACCGAGCTCGAGAAGAACGGCATCCTCAAAGAAATCGGCGACCAGAAGTGCTCCATCAACCGTTCCAAGGGTCTTGGTGAGAACGATCCGGACATGATGTGGCTCACCACCATGAACCCCGAGACACGTCGCCTGATCAAGGTGGAGCCCGAGGACGTCACCAAGATGGAAACCATGTTCAACCTTTTGCTGGGCAACGACGAGGCAGGCCGCAAGCGCCATATCTCCGAGCACGGCAAGGAATACCTGGACCAGCTGGACTTGCAATAGCAGCAAATCGATAACGACGGCCCATAAGAAGTTCAAGAGGAAATCGTGGCAAAGAAGAAGACGAAGAACCAGCCAAAGAAAAAGCAGGTCAACGCCGAGAACGTCATCGGCCTGCACTCCGAGGTCACCGACCAGCCGATCACGCAGACGCTCGAGGTCAACTACATGCCCTACGCCATGAGCGTCAATGTCTCGCGTGCGTTCCCCGAGATCGACGGCTTTAAGCCCTCGCATCGCAAGCTGCTCTACACCATGTACAAGATGGGTCTGCTCAAGGGCGAGCGCCAGAAGAGCGCCAACATCGTGGGTCAGACCATGAAGCTCAACCCGCACGGTGACGCCGCGATCTACGAGACGATGGTGCGTCTGGCGACGGGCAACGAAGCGCTGCTTGCCCCCTTCGTGGAGTCGAAGGGCAACTTTGGCAAGTACTATTCGGGCGACCTGAGCTACGCCGCCTCACGTTATACCGAGGCCAAGCTCTCCCCCATCAGCGCCGAGATCTTCAAGGACATCGACAAGGACCCGGTCGACTTCGTCGATAGCTACGACGGCGCCATGAAGGAGCCGCGCCTGCTGCCCACCACGTTCCCCAACATCCTCGTCTCGGCCAACAAGGGCATCGGCGTCGCCATGGCGTCCGACATCTGCGGTTTCAACCTCAACGAGGTCTGCACCGCCACCATGCACTACCTGCAGGACCCTGACTGCGACCTGCTCGAGTACATGCCCATGCCCGACTTCTCGACCGGCGGCGAGATCATCTACCGCCGCGAGGAGATGGAAAAGATTATCGAGACCGGCCTGGGCAGCTTCCAGATCCGCTCCCGCTGGCGCTGGATTCCCGAAGAGCGCATCATCGAGGTCTACGAGATCCCCTACACCACCAAGACCGATGTCATCATCGAGCGCATCGTCAAGCTCTCCAAAGAGGGCAAGGTCAAGGAGATTGCCGACATCCGCGACGAAACCGACCTCTCGGGTTTGCGCATCGCCATCGACCTTAAGCGCGGTGTCGACCCCGACAAGCTCATGGCCAAGCTCTATCGCTCGACCACGCTGCAGGATTCGTTCTCGTGCAACTTCAACGTGCTCGTCGACGGCTATCCCCGTGTTATGGGCGTGCGCCAGATTCTGCACGAGTGGGTCAAGTGGCGTATTGAGTCCACGCGTCGCCGCATTAACTTTGACCTAGGCAAAAAGTCCGAGCGCCTGCACCTGCTGCACGGCCTCGAGGCGATTCTGCTCGACATCGACAAGGCCATCGCCATCATCCGCGGCACCAAGCTCGAGGCTGAGGTCGTGCCCAACCTTATGAAGGGTTTCGACATCGATGAGACCCAGGCCGAGTTTGTTGCCGAGCTCAAGCTCCGCAACATCAACGAGGAGTACATCCTCAACCGCACCAAGGACATCGCCAAGCTTGAGGGCGAGATTGCCGAGCTTGAGGAGATCCTCTCCAGCGAGGAGAACATCAAGAAGGTCATCAGCGACGAGCTGGCCGCGGTCAACAAGAAGTATGTGATGCCGCGCCGCACGGGCAGGATCGAGCCCCATGAGGTCATCGAGGTGAGCTTGGAGCCCGAGGTCGAGGAGTACCCGGTTACGATCATGCTCTCGCGCGATGGCTACCTTAAGAAGATGACGGACCGCGTGCTCAAAAAGGCCGCCACACTCAGGTACAAGGACGGCGACAAACCCTTTATCGAGTTCCCATCCTCCAACACCCACGAGCTGCTCGTGTTTACCAACAAGAGTCAGGTGTACAAGTGCAAGGTTGCGGCGTTTGAGGACACCAAGTCGGCCCAGCTGGGTTCGTACCTGCCGACCGATCTTGAGATGGAATCCGACGAGAGTGTCATCTGGGTCATCGACCCCGAGGACTACAAGGCCGACGTGCTGTTCGTCTTTGAGAACGGCCGCGTAGTGCGCGTCGCACTTTCTGGATATGTCACCAAGACCAACCGCAAGCGCCTGAAGAACGCCATCTATGGCGGCAGCAAGCTGCTGTATGCCCAGGTGCTCAAGGAAGATCGCGACATCGCGCTGGTCTCGAGCGACTACCGTCTGATGAACTTCAACACGTCGCTGCTCAAAACCAAGACGACCACCAACACGCAGGGCATCCAGGCCTTTACCGCCAAGAAGGGCCGCTCGGTCACCACCGTCGGCACGACCGAAGAAATCCTTGGCGCCGGCGTCTCGGCCGAGAAGTTTACCGCGCAGAGCCTCCCCTCTGCCGGTGCCCTCATGAAAGAAAACGACATGCCGAGTTTGTTTGATTAGGACGACGGCAGAACCGCCATAGTTTTACAAAGCAGCGGGGCCCGGAGCGCAGCAATATCGCGCCCCGGGCCCCGCTCGTTGCGGAGGTCATCCTCGGAAATGTCGACGATACGGGGGCTTCCCGCACCGTCCTAAGCCGTTAGCAAAACTCGCAAAAGTTAGCAAAAGTTGCAAAAATTAGCAAAACTTGCAAAGGAGCCACCATGGAGTACAGCAAATGGCTCCGCCATGCCAGGCATGCTCGAAGATATTATCGAGCGAACCAAAGAAGCCGCAGATAGCTACCTCTCACAGCCTCACGCGCGCATAAACGGTGTTCAAATTGGCCCAGTGGGCATCGATTGGACATATGCTCAAGAGGCTCAGGGCAACTGGCGCACGCGCATGAATGGCATCTTTAAGCAACTCGAAAAACATGACATCGGACTTCTCATCACCATCGATGAAGTCACCGTCGATCTCGAAGAAATGCTTCAATTTGCCTCTGTTTACCAGCACTTTGTACGCGAAGGTAAAAAAGTTGCCCTACTCATGGCAGGACTGCCCTACAAAGTATCGGCGTTGCTGCGTAACGATTCCGTCTCGTTCCTCAGGCGTTCCCAATATCATCAGTTGGGACGAATCACTGACGTTGAAATTGCAAATGCATTCCGCAAAACCGTTGAGGCCGTAGGCCGCTCAATCACGCCAGAAGCGCTCGAGGATGCCGTGAAGGCCGTCGACGGATTTCCCTATATGATGCAGCTCGTCGGATATCGCACATGGGATGTTTCGGAGAACTCGCCCAAAATCAGTGCACCTGATGTACAGCAGGGTTCTCTGCTTGCCCGCATGGAACTGCGTGATCGAATTCTCGAAACAACCTATCGGGAGCTTTCCGATAAAGACATTGAGTTTTTGCTCGCGATGCTGCCCGATTCTGGCCCCAGCAGGGTCTCGGAGATAGCCAAACGCATGGGCGTCGCCAGCAACTACGCAAGCCAATACAAACGCCGCCTCCTGGAGGACGGCGTCATCGGAGAGCGCGGGCGTGGTCTCGTTGGCTTTGACATTCCCGCGTTCAGGGAATTCTTGAACGAGAAGGCGTTTTAGCACGCCAAGATTGTCCGCAAGGGCAACGGCGCACGGCAATCAACGATTCACCTGGCAAGGACGGCAAGTGCTTCAAATAACGCTGGTTGCCATGCGTTCTTCTTGTCCTTAGGCGAGCTTGCGAGCGAGCTCTCGCACCTCTTCCAACTTGGGCGAGGAGGCCATGCTGTCGCGCTCGGTCATGCCGCTAATGGTGACAATGCCCTGGTCCTCCCACTTGCAGTACGCGCATGTGGCCCTGTACATAGCAATCGCCGCATCATAGACGCCCTCGCTGTGGCTATCGAGCAAAAGGGCCGTCTTGGTGAACGGGAAGCCCGTAGCACCGAAGGCGTACAGGCGGTCGATGGCGGCTTTCTCCTGCGCAGTGATATCAAACCAGTAGATAGGCGAAGCGA
Organism: uncultured Collinsella sp.; assembly: GCA_934675795.1. Lineage (GTDB taxonomy): Bacteria > Actinomycetota > Coriobacteriia > Coriobacteriales > Coriobacteriaceae > Collinsella. The sequence continues at coordinate 5,372 of CAKURW010000002.1, read as the reverse complement.
AGACAACCATGTCGGCGTCTTTCAGCGACTCGATCACCTTGGCCATGTCATCCTTCTGCACGCAAGTGCCCTCGTGGGCGAAGCAATACTGACACCCCAGGCAACCAGCGATTTTCTTACTGGCAACGCGGATGACCTCGACCGTATTGCCGCCCTCACGCGCGGTCTCGGCAAAGGCCTCGACCATGGTGTCGGTATTGGCGCCCTTGCGCGGGCTACCACTCAATACAACGATATTCATAGAAATCTCCCTCCTTCATGCCACAGGCGCGCGGCATATTTTTTGTTTTAACCTAAACGGATGGAGTTATTCAATCGCCTCGTTTCCGCTATTCCCACTCGACAATAGGAGCCACTGGCCAAAAGCCTGTCAACATCAAAACAAGTTTTCAATCTATCGATTCTACGTGAGGCAATGGTCCTCATTTGATACCCGCGCTGTTTGCGCACTAGGGAGCAAAGGAATCTGGCCGCCGCTCAAATAAGATCACCGCCATCTTGCATAAACGACGCCATGTTAAGGTGCCTGATGCCATCCCTCTCCTGCAATAGAGGATCAAGCGTGAACAAGTAGCGCGGACAACCATCCCTGATGTGGCCGAACGGCCTGTACTCGCGCTCCTCGACGCCTCTGTCGGCAATCGACATAGAGACCTGGATGTAGGCGTAAGCATTGCGCCTACGAGCGATGAAGTCACACTCGAGCTTCCCAATACGGGCCACAGAAAGCTCATACCCGCGCGATGCAAGATAGAGGTAGATCTTCACGTCGGTATATACGCAAGATGCACCCCTTTTTCTCAGCGTCCATTTCATCAGTTATGGGGGTGCTTTTTTACATTTTATAAAAAAGCGTACCGATAGCTTATTCCCACTCAGTTTCGAAAATCGAATGGTTTTGAAGTTTCGAAAGCGGCAGGGGACCATGCATAAGGGCATGTTGGGATCCGCACCAGTAAAACAGGAATTGACTCACGCGAGGAGGCGCCGCCCCGTCGCCTCGATGCGTGCGACAGGCAGATTAGGTTTGGGGAGTAGAACGGCCCTTGCGCGAGGCGTGAATTGTAATCGATAAAGCCGAGCTTTGAGAACATGCGGTTTATCTCGTCGAACGTTGAGTCAACAGGGGCTTGCGCCCCGTCGGCCGACTTGGCGACGCCCATGCCCATGATGCCGGGCACAAGTGTGAATGCGCCACGTGGAGGCGAAGGGGTCACCCGAAAGGTTGATGGTAAGCGAGCACCAGAGGTCAAGGTGGTCCTCGCCTTCCGGGTTTGTGAGGTCGAGGGCGAGTGCCCCTCCCTCGGTCGCGTACAGCGGCGGCAGGCACTCGGCCAGCTCCTCAGTCATAAGCGCTTGCATGTCCGTCTCCCCTCCAGGCCACGTCGGACCCCTAGAATCTTCGCCCCGCGGGCAAAGCCTCGGCGCGCCCCATGACATCTCGGCTTTGCCCCCTGCAATGTCGCGCAGCGGAGACACCACCTGAGACGGATGTCGATGCATCGAACCCGAGACCGGGCGCGGCGGCGGGGAGCCTCTCGTGCGAACAATCTGCTCGATCCTGCCGCACCCATCTTAAAAAACAGTTCGAAAAACGTTCAATCGTACGACATCCGTCGAACAGTCGGGGGTACACACCACTACAGAAGACCCACAGAACGGAGGGCGAGATGGTCGGCGACGGGTTCAAGGCACTCTCCGGCCCCACGCTCCGCCAGGGAGGGCGTCGGGAGGGAGGCCGTAATGGGTGAGAAGGGCGAGCGTCCGGAGCGGGTGTTTCCCGGCAGGACAGACCCGTGGTTCATAGCGGCCATGGTGATTGTGGCGGGCGGTTTATCCGCGGCGTGTATCGCGTGTTTCCTGAGCTCGAGTCCCGCGCTCCTATGGGGCTGGCTCGCGCTGCTGCCCGTCCCGGCCCTCGTGGCCCTGGCCGCCCTTCCCGTCCGCAGCAACCGCCTCGAGCTCTACGGCGACCGCCTCGTCGTCGTGTATGCTGGGATGCGTTCGGTGATACCCTACGCCCACGTGCGGGGCGTTCGGCGCACCAGGACGCTCTGGGCGGGGACGGCCAATTCGCTCGACCGCGTCTATATCAAGGCGCCCTACGACGGCGACGCCATCGTCTCGGTGACCGACAACGATGCCCTCGTGGCAGAGCTCGAGCGTAGGTGCGGCCTGCGGCCCGACTGCGAACAAGGCAACTAGCTTCGCAGGGCGGCTATCAGCGACTTGCTGCTCATCGTCATATCACGACGGCCAATTTTGGGTCGGGCTGGCGGAGCATGTCGAGGACGGCAGATACGGCGCCGCCCGCATCGTCTTCGGCGCAGAACCGTCCAATGAGGAGATCCTGCGATTCGTTGCCAGCAAATGGGCGAAGCTCTCGTTCTTCGGTCACGATTCGACCGAGGCGAGCAAGCCCGCGAAGAACCCCAAGCGGCGCGCTCGCGAGGCAGCGAAAGCCCTTAAACGGCCCGCGGTGAGCACCAAGGCACAACAGGCGCTCGCGGCACAGCGGGAAGCGATGAAGCGGGAGTCGGCTCAAGCAAGAAGTCAGCGTCGCGCGGATGAGGCGGAGACGCGCTTCGAGCAGCGAAAGTTGAAGCGCAAGCAGAAGCATCGCGGGCATTGATCGCCATTCGCAGCAAGGCAAACCATATACAGCAGCGGCGTCAGTTCCACTTGAAGCCGACGCCGCGTAGACGCTGATGGTGACGGCTATGCACGGGCACGGGCGCGCCACCGCACTTCACAGCTTGTTTCTCAAGTATTTGGGACGCACAAGCGGCGTTCAAAAATGCGGAGCGACTCCGCATGGCTCGTGACTGAGCCGAGGTGCCCTACTTCTCGCCCTCCAGCAGCCCCACGATGCGGTCGATGTCGACGGCAAAGCGAGGCCTTTCCTCGCGCTCGTAGCGGTCGAGGTACGCCTGGCACTCGGAGACAATGCGCTTGGTGTTGCCATCGATGATGCGCTGGAGCGTCTCGTAGTAGGCCGAGCCCTCGGTCCTGAAGCGGCGCTGGTAGGCCTTGGTTATGGGGAACATCTTGATGTAGTGGATGCCGTGGCGGCAGCCGGGGCGCGTCGTGGGGCGGGGTGGCAACGCAAAGTACTGGTCTTTGGGCACGTTAGGGGCGATGTTGGAACGCAGCGGCACGGCAAAGTCCCTGCGCTTCCCGCGGAAACGCAGCCTCACCACCACGATGCAGGGACGATTGTGCTTAAGCATGAGCTCGCGGTCGCCCTCGACGAGATCGAAGAAGTCCTGGGAGATGGATACGATCTTCATCGGTTGCGCCCCCTTCATACGAAGCGGGGCCCGCATCGCTGCAGGCCCCTACAGGTGGGCGATATTCTACGCCTTGCGGCACCCCGTCGCCCACGGAGGTTAAACGTACACGTAAGCCGTACTCTGAAAGCCGCGGCTTCCGGCAAGTAGTTTATACCACGAAAGGTCGCTTTCGATGCGCCTAGCTCGCAAAATAACACTCGCTGGGCCGTCACCCCTGGCAGTTACCCTCCAATCTTCATTGGAGTCAGCAGGTCAATTCATATATTCATGGGGGTTTATCCTACCGTCGGTGAGCGATTTGGTTAGGGTGCCGAAGCGATCGAGGATGTCGACGACCTTCTGCTGGGTGCCGATGGATGGGGCGGGAATCTCGACCCTCGATAAGTCCACAGGCGCGGCTTCGATTACCTTTTTCGATTTAGCGTATTGCTCTTCAGATCATCGTGGTGTGCTCGTAGCCGCGCTCCACGAGGAGCCGCTCGGCAACGTCGAGAATCTTCTCGACCGTCTCCTCCGGGTACTTATTGCGTGCCACGAGCACCTCCGTCCTTGTTATCGCGATAAACATACCATGAGTGGCGTACGGGTCGAGAAGGGCTGGCGCCAAAAGAGCCCAACGGCCGTTACAGCTTCGTTAGAAACGCGCCCCACCATGGATGTTGAACCCGAAAGGTAAGGCGCGCGGGCACGGTGGCTCGGCCCGCGCGCCCGGAAGAGAAAGGATAAGCCCATGGATTACATGCTCGAGACGCGCGGGCTCACCAAGCGCTTCGGCCGCGGCGACCAGGCGCAGGACGCCGTGGCCGACGTGAGCCTTCATATCCGCGAGGGCGAGGTGTACGGGCTGCTCGGTCCCAACGGCGCCGGCAAGTCGACAACGCTCAAGATGATCTGCGGGATGCTGCGGCCGACGGCCGGGGAGATCCTCTTTGCCGGGCACGCCTGGCGCCGCGAGGACCTCTACGCAATCGGCAGCCTCATCGAGGAGGCGCCGCTCTACCCCAACCTCACCGCGCGCGAGAACCTGCGCGTGCGCACCACGCTGCTGGGCCTTCCCGAGAGCCGCGTAGATGAGGTGCTCGCCGCCGTGGACCTCGCGGACACCGGGAAGAAGCGCGCCGGGCGCTTCTCGATGGGCATGCGGCAGCGCCTGGGGCTCGCGCTGGCGCTGATCGCCCGGCCGCGCCTGCTCGTGCTCGACGAGCCCACCAACGGCCTCGACCCCATCGGCATCGAGGAGCTGCGCGACCAGATCCGCGGCTTCGCGGCGGCGGGCACGACGGTGATCGTCTCGAGCCACATCCTCTCCGAGGTGCAGCAGATGGCTGACACCATCGGCATCATCTGCGGGGGGCGCCTCGCCTACGAGGATGCGCTTCGGCCCGGGCAGGACCTCGAGGAACTCTTCATGAGCTTCTGCCGGGAGGGGCGACGAGCACGCGGGGAGGTGGCGGCATGACGGGCGAGAAAGGCGGCCTGCTCGCGGGCCTGCGCGCCGAGGCCCTGAAGTCGCGCCACGCGGCACCGGTTCGCCTGGCCGTGCTCATGGCGCTGCCGATGCCGCTGCTCGGCGCGATGCCCTACCGGGGCGTGCAGATCTTCAGCGCGTGGAACTACTGGTACGCGCTCTTCCTGCCCGTGGCTCTCTCGCTCGTGGTGGCTTGCGTCGCGCGGGCGGACGCGCGCACGCGGATGCGGGGGCTTCTAGGCCTGGGCTTCCCGCTCGGGCGCGCCTGGTGGGCCAAGGCGCTCTGGTGCCTCGCGCTCTGCACGCTCTCGAACCTCGTGGTCTTCGGCATCTACCTCGCGGGCTCGGCGTTCTCCTCGCAGGGCCTCACGGCCGCGGGCACGCTCACGATGCTCCTCTGCGCGCTCGCCAACACGGTGACCGCGGCGTGGATGATCCCCGCAGGGCTCTTCCTCACGGCGCGGCTCGGCATGCTCGCGGGCATCTTCTGCCCACTCGCCGCGCAGCTCGTGGGTGGGTTCGCCTGGTCGCTGATGCCGCTGCCGCAGCTCTTTCCGCCGTCGGCGAGCATGGTCATCCCCACGAGCTTCATCCCCGTGCTGCCGAGCGGC
>CAKURW010000001.1 GCA_934675795.1 uncultured Collinsella sp. | reverse complement strand
TATTACGAGCTCCTGTGCGAATTGGAGAGAGCGCTCCCGCAAACTGCCTCTTGACAACTTATAGGAGCGTCGGTTTTCTTTTTGCGTTGTTCGCTGTGGTTGAGGGTAGTGGCTTAAACGTAGTGGATGGGCCAGTTTCGTGGCAAGCGGGCCGCGTTGATGCCCTCGCGAGGTGAAGATGATCCCTTCCCCCGCCTCCAAGGGACCGATCGGGACTAGAGCTCCAGCGTGAGGGTGACGGGGCAGTGGTCGCTGCCAAAGATGTCGCCGCGGATGCCGGTGTCGCGTACGTTGGCGGCAATTGCGTTGCTCACTAGGAAGTAGTCGATGCGCCAGCCGGCGTTGTTCTTACGCGCATTAAAGCGGTAGCTCCACCAGCTGTAGACGCCCTCGACGTCGGGATTTGCCGCACGCCAGGTATCGGTAAGCCCGGCGTTGAGCAGCTCGGTAAACTTGCCGCGTTCCTCGTCCGAAAAGCCCGCGTTGCCGCGGTTGGACTTGGGGTTCTTAAGGTCGATTTCCTCGTGCGCTACGTTAAAGTCGCCGCAGGTCACCACGGGTTTACCGGTCTCGTGCTCAAGCGCGCTCAAAAAGCGGCGGTAGGCATCGTCCCATGCCATGCGCACATCGATACGCGCGAGCTCGTTTTGGGCGTTGGGCGTGTATACATCGACAAACCAAAACTTGGCGAATTCCAACGCGCAGACGCGGCCCTCGGTTGCGGCTTGGGCAACGAGCTCAGCAGCCTTGCCCTCGCCGGCGTAGGGCAGCAGCGCGTCGGCGTGCAGCACGCGTATCGGTTCCTGGCGGCTAAAGACTGCGGTTCCCGAATAGCCTTTGCGCTCGGCGTAGCTCCATGTTTGGTGATAGCCGGGCAGGTCGATATCGACCTGGCCCTCCTGCAGCTTGGTCTCCTGCAGCGCCAGGATATCGACGTCGAGTTCTTGCGCGATCTGGATAAAGCTCGGGTCCTTTTTGAGCACGGCGCGCAGGCCGTTGACGTTCCACGAGGCAAAGGTGTAAGTCTGAGGCATGGTGTCCTTTCGACGGGGTTGGCAGGCTTAAGATTAGCGCAATAGGGGCGGGGTGGGCTCCGCGTATGCTGACTCAAAGGCCGTATGCCGGGATGTCGCCCGATGCTGCCCGACCAACAAGGACGGAGGACTCATATGACGCAGGCGATAACGGACCCCAAGCAGGCCTCCGCCGCACTGGCGGAGCTGTTCAGTACCCACAAGCGTGTGGTGTTCTTTGGCGGCGCCGGTGTTTCCACGGCGAGCGGCATCCCCGATTTCCGCAGCGTGGACGGCCTGTATCACCAGCAGTTTGCCTACCCGCCCGAGACTATGCTCTCGCATAGCTTTTACGAGGCACATCCGGCCGAGTTCTTCGACTTCTACCGCACCAAGATGATCGCGCTTGGCGCCAAGCCCAATCGCTGCCACACTAAGCTGGCCGAGCTGGAGCGCGCCGGCAAGCTCAGCGCTGTGGTAACGCAAAATATCGACGGCTTGCATCAGATGGCCGGCTCGAAGCACGTATTTGAGCTACACGGTTCGGTCCACCGCAACATTTGCCAGTCGTGCGGCGCGGTCTATAGCGCCGAGTGGATTTGCTCGCGCGAGCACGAGGACGCCGCGGGCGTGCCCGTGTGTCCTGCGTGCGGTGGGCGCATCAAGCCCGATGTGGTGCTCTACGAGGAGCCGCTCGACGAGCACGTGCTGACTGGCGCCGTTACCGCCATCGCCGCGGCCGATGCCCTCATTGTGGGCGGGACCTCGCTCGTGGTGTATCCGGCGGCGGGCCTTACGCGTTACTTTACCGGCGATACGCTGGCCATTTGCAATCTTGCCCCCACCGATCAAGATGCAAATGCCGACCTGCTGATTTCTTGCGACATCGCGGCCGCGTTTGCGTTCTAGCCGGCGCGCGCGGATACAATAGAAAGACTGATTGCAAAGCGACCCCGCCGTTAGCGCTCAGGCGCGGCGGCGCGGGCATTTTAGGAGGATGTTCATGGCGAACGATAGCAAGACATGGCGGTGCGGAAAGTACGAGCTCAGCTTTGACCGTCCGCGCATCATGGGCGTCCTCAACGTGACGCCCGATTCGTTTAGCGACGGCGGGGAGCACTTCGACCCGGATGCCGCCATCGAGTACGGCCTGGCGATGCTCGACGCCGGCGCCGACATCATCGACGTGGGCGGTGAGTCCACGCGCCCCGGCTTTACCCCGGTCAACCCCGACGAGGAGGCTCGCCGCGTGCTACCCGTGGTGCGCGCGCTGGCCAAAGAGGGCGCCATCGTCTCGATCGACACGCGCCATGTGGCGGTTGCCAAGGCGGCCGTGCGCTGCGGCGCCTCGATCGTCAACGACGTGACGGGCTTCACCGACCCCAAGATGGTCGAGTTTGTCGCGGCGAGCACCTGCGGCGTTATCGTAATGCACGCCGGCGAGGTCGCTGCGCCCGCCCGTACGCACGCGACGGTGCAGCTCGATACCTCTGCCGCGGCGTTTGTTGCCGAGAAGGCGCGCGAGGCGGCTGCCGAGGCCGCGCGCGAGGCCGAGAAGCCTGCCCGCCGTCGCCGTGGCAAGCTGCTGGGCGAGCCCAAGACGGAGGCCAAGCTGCCGGGTGGCGTGGTGCAGCCCTCGCTGCCGTTTGGCGATCCGGAGTCCGCACCCGAGCCTACGGGCGAGCAGAAGCAGGAGGCGCCTGCCGCCGAAGAGGCCGCCCCTGTCACCGAGTCTGCCGCAACCCCTGAGCCCGCGCCGGAGCCCAGCGATCACCTGGCCGCCATGATGCGCCGCAGCGCCCGCCGCGAGGAGGCCTACGTTCCCACCTCGCAGCTCCGCCGCTTTACCCTGCCCGATTCGGCGCCCATCATGCGCCGCGTCATGGGCTTTCTGTCCGATCAGGCCCGCGCGCTCATCCACGCTGGCGTGTCGCGCGACCGCATCTGCATCGATCCAGGCCCGGGGTTTGGCAAGACAGCCAACGAGGACATCGTCATCCAGCGCGAGACCGCCAAGATGGCGTCGCTGGGCTATCCACTCATGTGCGCCGTGTCGCGCAAGCGCTTTGTGGGCGCTGTCTCGGGCGTGACCGAGGCCGCCGAGCGCGATGCCGCCACGTTTGGCGTGTGCCTGGGCGCCATCCAGGCCGGCGCCAACATCGTGCGCGTGCACGACGTCGCGGGCTTTGCACAGTTCCTGAACGGTTACTGGGCTGTTGCCAAGCCGCAGCCGCGTCGCGCGTTTGTGGCCGTGGGCTCCAACCTGGGACATCGTTGCGATAACATCCGCGCCGCGCGCGACATGATTGCCGAGATCCCGCTCACCTGCGTGTCCAACTGCTCTCGCATCTACGAGAGCGAACCGGCCTACGAGACGCGCCAGGACGCCTTCGCCAATGCCGTCATCGAGATCAAGACCGAGCTGGCGCCGTTGGTGCTGCTCGATGAGCTTATGGAGATCGAGGCCGAGCTGGGCCGCGACCGTTCCAAAAAGGCCAAGGTCAATGGCCCACGCACCATCGATTTGGACCTGCTGTGGATGGATGGCGAGACCCACGGTGGCAAAAAGCTGCGCCTGCCGCATCCGTTGATCGGCGAGCGCGACTTTGTGCTGGTGCCGCTCGAGGACCTGATGCACGACCCGGCGCGGTTCTTCCGCTACAACGGCGTCGAGGTCAAGGAACCCGAGGATCGCGTGGGCCATATCGTGGGCGAATTGGGGCGTATGTAGATGATCGAGATGAATGCTGTAGCCGTCGGTGCCGAGCTCGACACCGCGCGCGACGCTGGTCGCGAAGGCGCATCCGCGGGCTGGTGCGCTTGGAGCGCGGGCGATGCATCGTTGACATTTTCGCTGGTCGTTCGCCCCGACGTGAACATGCATGCCTTCCACGGCCTGCCGTTTGTGGCTGCGATGGGCATGATGGATGCGCTTGTGGGAACGGCTGCGGCACCGGGACTGGGCCTTGCCGGCAAGGTGGGCATTCAATGGCCGAGCGACATTGTGTGCGGCGCGCCTACGTTTGAGACGCCGTTTGCACGCGTCGCCGTCAACGGTGGCGCCGGTGCCGCAGGCATGTTCGGTGCCGTGACGGTGGATATTGAGCGCGCGGCGCTGGGCGAGCTTGGCGTGGATGTGGCTGACGAAGCGCTGGTCGAGGCGTTGGCCACCGCCGTGCTGACCCGCGTGGACGCCTGGGCGGTTGTTGCCAACACACCGCAGGGCGCTGCCGGTCCGCTGGCTCCCGTGCTGGGCGAGTACTTCGACATGGTGCCGCTGCTCGGTCGCCAAGTTGCGGCGGTGTCGCCCAACGGCCTGCCGCTCGCGGTGGGCGTGTTCGCGGGCCTGGACATCTGGGGTCGCGCGACCATCAAGACCGATGCCGGCGAGCAGGAGTTTCCGCCCGAGGCTGTACGAATTCGCGGGCTGTAGCGCGGGGCGTTCGCGCCCAAAGATAGACATGACAACAAGACCCTCCTCGGCCTGTGCCGGGGAGGGTTTCGCCTATCTGGGGAATGGGTTGCCAGCGCCCTATTCCTCAAAACTGAAAAATTTTCGTTTTTGAGGAATAGGATTAAGGCAGCTCGGTCTTTCGCGAGGTATATTCGCTATAGAGCCTATTCCTCAAAACTGAAAATTTTTCAATTTTGAGGAATAGCGATAAAAGACCGCGAGGAGGCCCCAATGAAACTCATCAATAGAACGTCATATATGGACACGTTGACGAGCCTTATTGGCGTGCCGGACATCAAGGTCATCACGGGCATCCGTCGTAGCGGTAAATCAAAATTGCTCGAGGCCCTCCGCGATTACGTGGAGGCAAATCTGTCCAATTCGAATGTCATCCATATCAACTACAACCTCGATGAGTTCGAGAATCTGCTCGAGTATCACGCGCTGCTCGCCTATGTAAAAGAGCATCGAGTGTCCGGCAAACAAAACTTTCTGCTTATCGATGAAGTTCAGATGTGCGACGGTTTTGAGCGTGCGATCAACAGCCTCCATGCATCCGAGCAGTACGACATATTCATTACCGGATCGAATGCCTTTTTGCTGTCGAGCGATCTGTCGACGCTCTTTACGGGGCGTACGTTTGAGATCGAGGTTTTCCCATTCTCGTTTGAGGAGTATCGACTCTATGGCGACGAGGGCGAGGTCGACCGCGACTTCGATGAGTACGCGAGAACCGGCGGTATGTCCGGCTCCTACCCTTATCCACTGCAGGAGCAGCGTTATCAATATCTCTCCAATGTCTTCAAAACGCTCATCGTGAGAGATATCGTGCAGCGGCATAACGTGAGAAACGAATCGGCGCTGCTGCGCATTGCCGATTACATGATGGACAACGTATCCAACATAACGTCGGCACGTAACATTACGGATATTTTGAACGCGGATGGGCTAAAGATAACGAACAAGACGGTCGGCACGTACATGGGGTGCCTGTGCGATGCGTTTGCCTTCTATAAAGTTCGTCGGTACGACATCCGCGGCAAAAAATACCTTAAGAGCGGCGAGAAGTATTACCTGGCAGACCACGCGTTCAAATACGCGCTGCTCGGTACACGTGATATGGATTGGGGACGCGTATACGAGAACATGGTGGCAATCGAGCTGCTGCGCCGCGGATACGAGGTATACGTCGGCGTGCTCTATAAAAAGGAAATAGACTTTGTAGCAATCAAGCGAAGCGAGAAGCTCTACATTCAGGTGAGCGACGACATCAGCTCGGATAAGACATTTGAACGCGAGATTTCACCACTGCTGAGCATTGGCGACGCGTACCCCAAGATGATTCTCGCCCGCACGCATCACGAGGCCACGGACCGCAATGGGGTGCAGATCGTGGACCTGGCGAGGTGGCTGTGCGACGAGGCCTAGCAGAAAGCCCTATTCCTCAAAACTGAAAATCTTTCGATTTTGAGGAATAGGGCCGATGCGTTGCCTAGTTCGCCGCTCGCGCTCGTGCTCGACTTAAGCCCCTGTCCTATCCCAGCTCCTGCATGCGGCGGTAGATTTCGCAGATACCCTTGATGGTGAGCTGTCCGTCGACCACGTCGAAGGCATCGGTCGAATCGGCGACGATGCTGGCGAGACCGCCCGTGGCGATAACGGTGGCATCCTCGCGGCCCAGCTCGCGCTTCATGCGCGCGACCAGGCCCTCAGCCATGGCGGCGGCGCCCGTTACGGCGCCGACCTTGATGCACTCCTCGGTATCGCGGCCGATGGCGTGCTCGGGCGCCTCGAGCGGCACGCTGGCGAGCTTGGCGGCACGGGCGGCAAGCGCGTCCATGGAGATGCGGATGCCCGGCGCGATCGCTCCGCCAATGTAATAACCGTCCTCATCGATGACGTCGATATTGGTCGCGGTGCCAAAGTCCACCACGATTGCCGGCGCGCCGTAGAAAGTCTCGGCCGCAACGGCGTTGGCGACGCGATCGGCACCTACGGCCTGGGGGCGCGCCGCGCGCAGCTTGGTCACCGCGGCCGTCTGCGGCCCGATGACGATGGCGTCCGCGGCAATGCGGTCGGCCACGGCGTGCCACTCGCGCGAGAGCTGCGGCACCACGCCCGCAAAGGCGATCGCGTCGACCGCATCGAGCGAAAGGCCGTACATCTTAAAGAAACCCATCAGGCGCACATGGATCTCGTCGGCGGTATAGGAGCGGTCGGTGGGCATGCGCCACGACTGCACCAGCTCGTCTCCGTCAAACAGGCCCATGGCCGTCTGCGTGTTTCCCATATCGATAGCGAGCAGCATGTCTACTCCCGGTGTCGGCATAAAAGGACGCGCACCATTGTATACGTGCCGTCGACGGCGCTCGGCTGCGATTCGTTTACGGTGATAGGGGCTGAGGGGTTTAAATATGAAGGAATTATGCTCTACGAGATTTTCCTTGCCGTTTACCGAACTCCCGCGTAATATTCTTTCTTGCGCACATGAGGCGCCCAGACATTGCGGGGTGGAGCAGTCTGGTAGCTCGCCGGGCTCATAACCCGGAGGTCGTAGGTTCAAATCCTGCCCCCGCGACCAAGAACTTGCAGCTCGTCGGCCTAGCCGGCGAGCTTTTTTGTTATTTCGGGACCGTGTTTTCGATCCAATTCTCGGCCTCTCAAACAAAATCTCGATCTGTAACATCTAGACCCGATTTGGGCGGCTAGGTGTTACAGATCGAGATATACCGGTGGGCTTGGTCGTGTTTGTCTAAATCTGTAACACGAGGGACGGTTTTTGCCGAGTAACCGTTACAGATTGAGATTTTCTAGCAGGCGGGTTTGGTTTGTCTCGATCTGTAACAGGTTGGGGTCAAAAGTAGGTCTAGATGTTACAGATCTAGATTGTTGAGGATGGGTTGAGAGGAATACCTTGATTTGTAACAGTAAGACCCGGTTTTGCCGCGTAACTGTTACAGATTGAGATAAACCGACGGGCCGCCCCGCCCCATCCACCTGCCGCTACCTGTTATCCGCCGATTTCCGTTGCGCTGTTGTATTCCCATGCCATATCCTCTAGACAACTACGCGGCATCATCGCCGCCGCGCCTACAAGAGAGGAATGTCCATGACCGCACCTGCATCCAAGCTGCTTCAGCCCATTACGGTTGGCCCCCTTGAGCTCAAAAACCGCATTATGTTCCCGCCGCTGACCACCGGCTACGAGGAGCGCGACGGCTCCATTGGCGAGCGCAGCCTGGCTTTTTACGAGCGCCTGGCCCGTGGCGGCGTGAGCTACATCGTCATCGGCGACGTTGCTCCCGTCATGACCGCAAGCCCCACGCCCAAGCTGGCGACCGACGCCCAAATCCCCACGTTTAAGGCCCTGGCCGATGCCGTCCACAAGCACGGCGCCAAGGTCGCGCTGCAGCTGTTCCACCCCGAGTACGACGTGCCCGGCGTCGGCCGCATGGTCATGGGATCCATGGCCGCCGCCAAGGCCGCGCAGGAGGCCAAGGCCGCCGGCGACGAGGAGACCTTTGCCGCCAAGATGGCCGAGTCCAACGAGATCCGCAACCAGGCCTACGCCAAGCTGCATCACGACATGCAGCACTTTGTGAACGAGGCGAGCGTAGAGCAGCTCACCCAGATCAAGGAGGCCATCGCCGCCTCGGCCGCTCGCGCGCAGCAGGCCGGCATCGACGCCATCGAGGTCCACGGCGACCGCTTGGTGGGTTCGCTGTGCTCGGCCATCCTCAACCAACGCACCGACGAGTACGGTGGTTCGTTCGAGAACCGCGTTCGCTACGCGCTGGAGGTCGTCGCTGCCATTAAGGAGGCCGCGCCGCAGCTGATGGTGGAGTACAAGCTCCCCGTGATCATGGAGAACCCCGACGGCACGCCGCGCGGCAAGGGCGGCCTGCAGCCCGACGAGGCCTGCGAGTTTGCCAAGCTGCTCGAGGGCGCGGGCATCGATATGATCCAGGTCGCACAGGCCAACCACACCGGCAACATGGGCGACACCATTCCGCCCATGGGCGCCATGCCCTACAACTGGACGCTGCCCGTGGCCGAGCGCGTCAAGGCCCTGGTCTCCGTGCCGGTGGCAACCGTGGGCCGCGTGGTTTCGGTCGAGGCCGGCGAGAAGATTCTGGAAGACGGCGCCGCCGACATCATCGCCTATGGCCGCTCGCTCATGTGCGACCCCGACATTGCGCTGAAGGCCGCCACGGGTGAGCCCATCCGCGAGTGCCTCAACTGCAACAAGGGCTGCGTCGACGCGATTCAAAATCGCAAGTACATCTCGTGCGTGCTCAATGCCGAGAACGGCGACGAGGCGACCATCGCCATCAAGCCGGGCGAGGGCGACAAGAAGATCGCCGTGGTGGGCGGCGGCATTGCCGGCCTGGAGGCCGCGCGCGTGGCGGCCAAGCGCGGCTACGATGTGACCGTTTACGAGGCGAGCGACCATCTGGGCGGCCAGATTGTGCTGGCGGCTGCACCTCCGCGTAAGGACGAGATCATGCGCTCGGTTGAGTACTACGAGAAGATTCTGCCCGGCCTGGGAGTGAAGGTTGAGCTCAACCATGCCGCTACCGCTGAGGACCTCAACGCCGCCGACGCTGCGATTGTGGCCGTAGGCGCACACGACGTGGTCATCCCCGTTCCGGGCGCCGACTCGGACAAGGTCGTCTCGAGCTGGGACGTGCTGGCCGGCAAGGTGGAGCTCAGCGGGCGCGTCGCCGTCATTGGCGGCGGTCTGGTGGGCACCGAGACTGCCGAGTACCTGCTGCAGCACGGCTGCGAGGTGGCGATCGTGGAGATGCTCGACAAGATTGCCGCGGGCGAGTCCGAGACCATTCTGCCGCTGATTATGAGCGACTTTGCCGAGCACAACGTGGAGCAGCACGTGAAGACCCGCCTGACCGCCATTACCGACGAGGGCGTGGAGGCTGTTCGCACCACCGAGGACGGCACCGAGGAGCCGGTGAAGATCGCCTGCGATTACGTGGTGATGGCCGTGGGCTCCAAGGCCAACGCGTTTGACCTGGATGGCGTGACGGTGCCCGTGACCTGCGTGGGCGACTGCTCGGGTGAGCGCACCGCCGACATTGCGAGCGCCATTCGCACGGCGTATCACGCGGCCAACGAGCTGTAGTTGAACATCGCGGCCAGGCGGGGCGGTAGCACGGATTCGTCTCGCCCGGCTGTGTCCCGTCGGGTGTCAACCGGTGCGGGGCCTGCAAGCGCAGCAGGTCCCGCCCTTTTTGTTTTGCTCCGGTGGATGGCAATGCGCGGTAATCATGAGGAGTGAGGACGTCTACTGCCTTGCAGATCACTCAAAAATATTGGGTGAGGGGTTAATAATTATATCCTCTATACCAAAGGACATAAAGAGATGCCAATTTTGTTGACAAGCGAATGACGATTAGCTGCGAGTCAGCTACCAGCGTAAATAATCGATAAAGAAATGTCGTAATTTGGTGCCAAATGCCCAGATAACGCCGCGTCTATTTTAATTAACTGCTTTGAGCAAACAGTAAAATGCTACTATCTAACTTGCACGTAAGAAAGCAGATTAACGGTTAAGGCTAAGAAGTGGCAGGTATGTCGGAAGCAACTAGGACTCGCACGCATGCGCCCGAGGTTAGGCAGCGCGCCGTCGAGATCCTCCAAGAGGGGGTCGGTCATCGCGCTCTCGCCGCGGAGCTTGGCATTCCCCAGGCCACGGCTCGTCAGTGGGCCCGCGCGTATGCCGTGGGCGGTGCCGACGCCGTTCTCAATGCCGGTTCGCATCATCACACCTATTCGTACGACGTAAAGCTCGCTGTGGTTAAGGACCGTCTGGAAAGCGGCTTGACGGTTCGCGAGGCCATGATCAAGCACAAGATTCCCAGCGAGTCTTCGGTCAAGGCTTGGTGCCGTCAGTACCGCGAGAGCGGTGAGTCCGCACTGGTCGATAAGCCGCGCGGCCGCAAGCCGCGCGTTAAAAAGGTGGAATAGCAAACGGGATGGTGCGCCCACGGGGGCGCATTTTTCTTGCCGCCCCTCTGCTCCAATGCGGACGCGCCCTTACCCCGTACGCCTAAAACTCCCCAGTTGACCGAAAACCTGCCGCTGCTGCTCCTCAATTGAGCTATAACGTTAAACAATTGCAGCGTTTTTGCATGGGGGAGTGATGGTATGACGCTACTGTATTTCCTTACCCTGTTTCCGCTGGTACCGGCGCTGGGCATGCTGCTCGCGCGCGGTGACCGCGCCCGCGATGCGGTGGGGCTCATAGGTTCCGGCATTATTATGGCGGTGACAGTTGTAGTCGCCGTCATGTTTTTTGGCACGGGCCCGCAGAGCTTTGAGGTTGCCCCCGGCACCTCACATGTGCTCTCGATCATCAGCTCCGTCATCGACGTCATCCTGTGCGCCGTCATCCTGTACAACGCGTACAAATATAGGAACGCGCTCACCACGGTGCTCGGCATAGTCCAGCTGGTGGGTTCGCTCGCCTTTGCAGCCATGACGTTGCCCGCGGCCGAAGCCGTCACGGCAACGCCGCTCTACCTGGACTACATGAGCGTGATCATGGTGCTCGCCGTCGGCATCGTCGGCAGCCTCATCTGCGTGTATGCCCTGGGCTACATGAAGGATTTCCAAGCGCACGATGAGCACGAGGCCGCGCTGCACGGGCAGACCGCGCCCGACCGTCGCCCGCAGTTCCTGGCGCTTATGTTCCTGTTCCTCTCGGCCATGTTCGTCATCGTGACGAGCGACAACCTTGAGTGGCTGTTCTGTGGCTGGGAAATCACCACCGTGTGTTCGTTCCTCATGATTGGCTATACGCGTACGCCCGAGGCCATCAAGAACGCCTTCACCCAGATCATCCTCAACATGCTGGGCGGCATCGCGTTTTTGGCTGGACTCATGTACCTGCACGTTAACGACATGCCGCTGACCATTTCGGGCATGATCGAGCTTTCCGGCGCTGGCACCGCGCAGTCCGCGCTGCTGGTGATGCCGGTCGTTCTGCTGTCGCTCGCCGCGCTCACCAAGGCCGCACAGATGCCGTTCCACACTTGGCTGTTGGGTGCCATGGTTGCCCCCACGCCCACGAGCGCCCTGCTGCATTCGTCCACCATGGTCAAAGCCGGCGTGTTCCTGATGGTCAAGCTGAGCCCGCTCTATGCCATCTATCCCGTGACCGGCTTTATGGTCACGAGTGTGGGTGCCATCACGTTTTTGCTTGCTGCCCTTATGGCCATCTCGCAGAGCAACGCCAAACGCGTGCTCGCGTACTCCACCATTTCCAACTTGGGCCTCATCAGTGCCTGCCTGGGTGTCGGCGCGCCCGAGGCCGTATGGGCGGCCATCTTCCTGATCCTGTTCCACACGGTGGCCAAGTCGCTGCTGTTCCTGTGCGTGGGCACGGCCGAGCATCATATCGGCAGCCGCGATATCGAGGACATGGACGGTATGTTCAGCCGCATGCCGCACCTGACGCGTCTGATGATGCTGGGCATCATGGGCATGTTTGTGGCGCCGTTTGGCATGCTCGTGTCCAAGTGGGGCGCCCTGGTGGCGTTTGCCCAGACCGGCAACGTGCTCATGATCATGGTGCTTGCCTTTGGCTCGGCTGCGACGTTCTTCTTCTGGGGCAAGTGGCTTGCCAAGCTTTCGGGCGTCGACCCCACGGCTCAAAACGTTGAGGTCAATGTCCATAAGACCGAATGGATGGCCCTCAACACCATCGCCGCGCTGCTGATTCTGTGCTGCGTGGCGTTTCCGGTTATCTCGAGCGGTCTGGTGTCGCCTTACTTGGCCATGGTGTTTGGCCGCGTGCCGTACGTTATCGGCAAGGACGCCATGTATCTGATGGTGGTTATCGTGGCGTTTATTGCCGTGGTGCTGCTGACGTCGTTCCGCGTGAGCAATAAGCCGCACGTAAACGTATATCTTTCGGGTGTGGGAACCGACAATTACCGCCATTTCCGCGGCTCGATGGGACACGAGGTGAAGGCCGAAAAGCGCAATTGGTATTCGGAGGACGCCCTTGGCGAGAAGCGCATTGGCCCCGCAGGTAGCGTCGTGTGCTGCAGCATTATCTTGTTTGCGCTTCTGTGTTGCGCGTGGATTGGGCCCGAGCGGCTTGCCATGAGCGCGCCCTCGGTGCTGCGCGGCAAGTATTTCGAAGGTTCGGGTGTCGTGGGCATCTTTATAGGCACCGTGGCGTTTGCCTTGATTGCGCCGCTTGTGGGCGGTTTGATTGACGGCCTTGACCGTAAGCTTTCGGCCCGCATGCAGGGCCGTGTGGGTCCGCGTCTGCTGCAGCCCTTCTACGACGTTGCCAAGCTGCTGCGCAAAGCCCCTGCCAGCGTAAACACCATGGACGATACCTATATGGCGTGTGCGCTCATCTTTACCGTGGTGGGCGGCGGCATCTTTGTGTCGGGCTCCAACACGCTGCTGTGCGCGTTTATGGTTACCCTCGCCGCGATCTTTGTGGTGTTGGCGTCCGCCTCGACGCAAAGCCCGTTTGCCCAGGTCGGCGCCGACCGTGAGCTGCTGCAGGTCATGAGTTACGAGCCCGCCGTTTTGCTGATGAGCGTGGGCCTGTACCTTGCCACCGACAGCTTCGATTCCATCGCCGTGACGGGGCAGTCGGCCCCCATCATCGTGTACAGCGCGCCCATTTTCCTCGCACTGCTCGCGGTGCTCACCATCAAGCTGCGCAAGTCGCCGTTTGACCTTTCGTACTCGCATCACGCGCATCAGGAGATCGTCCAGGGCGTCGCCACCGAGATGAGCGGCGGCACGCTGGCCAAGATGACCCTTATGCACTGGTGCGAGACCGTGCTGTTTTTGATGTGGGTGGGCATGTTCTTTGTTTGGGACAACCCCGTGAGCTGGGTTGTAGCCCTGGTCGTGATGGCCGCGACGTATTTTGTCGAGGTCCTGATCGACAACACCTTCGCACGCAGCACCTGGCGCAGCTGCTTTAGGCTCGGATGGGGCGTGGCGCTGGTGTTTGGCCTGCTCAACCTTATGCCCATCCTCGTCGACGTGTTTATTTAGGAGGCGGCATCCATGGATCATAAAATGTCGCGCTCGCCGTGGGTTATTCATTACGACGGTTCGAGCTGCAACGGATGCGATATCGAGGTGCTGGCCTCGCTCACGCCGCTGTTCGATGCGGAGCGCTTTGGCGTGGTCAACACCGGCAACCCCAAGCATGCGGATATCTTTTTGGTGACGGGGTCGGTCAATGCCCAGAACCTGCCCGTCGTGCGCCAGATCTACAACCAGATGCTCGAGCCCAAGTGCGTGGTGGCCTGCGGCATCTGCGCGTGTTCGGGCGGCGTGTTCCGCGATGCCTACAACGTGATCGGCGGCGTGGACCGCGCGATTCCCGTGGATGTGTACGCGCCCGGGTGCGCCATTCGCCCCGAGACCGTGATCGATGCCATCGTGGAGGCGTGCGGCATCCTGGACCAGAAAGAGGCCGTGATGCGTGCCGGTGGCGATCCGCTCACCGTGGGCGGTGCCGCAACCTGGGACGGTGGCGTTGAGCTGGGCGAGGACGGGTTTGTGGCTGCGGGGGCCGGGGCTGATGGTGCCGGTGACGGTGTCGAGGCCAACGTGTCCACCAGGTCCGCCGCGCCCGCCGCTGCAAAGGAGGCCGAGTAATGCAAAAGGCTATCTATACCACCGTCGGGATCGACGAGCTCCTGTCGCATGTCCAGGCGCTCAAGGGCGTCGGCGCGCGCTTTGTGCAAATGCACGCCGAGCGCAACGTCGACGACGGCACGTATCGCCTGGTCTATACGTTTATCAACGTTCGTGTTGCTCAGGAGCAGATTGCGCAGGACGGCAGCTATGCGATCGAGAACCTGGTGGTTGAGGGAATTAATCAGTACCAGGAGATTCCGTCCATCAGCTCGTACTATCCGGCAGTATTCCCGTTTGAAAACGAAGCGCACGACCTGTTTGGTCTTGCCATCACCGATATGCAGATTGACTTTAAGGGCTTTTTCTACCAGGTCTCGACTGCCGAGCCCATGAGCGTTATCACGCCCGAGGTGAAGGCCGCGCGCGAGAAAGCCATGAAGGTCCGTGCCGCTGCCGAGGCCAAGGCGCGCAAGGCCGCGGCCGAGAAGGCTGCTACTGCCACGGCCGCTGCGGGGGAGGGCACTGCGGGCGCTGGCGATGCTGCGGGCGCTGCCGTCGCTCAGCCCGCTGCGGCTGCCGGCTCCGATGCTCAGCACGATGAAACTGCTGCGAAGGCCGCGCTCAAGGCTGCCGAGATGGAGGCAAAGCTCGCCGCCATGGATCCCGAGAAAGCGGCCAAGGTCCGCGCGGCGCTTGCCGCCAAGGCCGCCCGCGACAAGCAGAAAAAGGAGGCGTAAGGCCCATGGCACATCGCTCCGTTATTCCGTTTGGCCCGCAGCACCCGGTGCTGCCCGAGCCGCTTCATCTGGACCTGGTGATCGAGGACGACCGCGTCATCGAGGCAATTCCGCAGATCGGCTTTGTGCACCGCGGACTCGAGAAGCTCACCGAAAAGCGTGATATGCACCAGTTTGGCTACATCGCCGAGCGCATCTGCGGCATCTGCGCCGTGGGCCACAGCTGCGGCTATGCCAGCGCCTGCGAGCGCATGCTCGACATCGAGGTGCCCGGCCGCGTGCAGTATATCCGCACCATTCTGCACGAGCTTTCGCGCATTCACTCGCATCTGCTGTGGCTGGGCCTGCTCGCCGATGCCTTTGGTTTCGAGGCACTGTTCTATCGTTCGTGGACCCTACGCGAGCAGATTCTTAAGATCTTTGAGAGCACCTGCGGCGGCCGCGTGATCCTTTCGATTAACGAGATCGGCGGCCTTAAACACGACATTGAGGACTCCGAACTGGCGGGCATTGTCCAGACGCTCGATGCCATGCGTCCTGACTACGAGGCCTTGGTGCATACGTTTTTGGACGACAATAGCTGCGGCGAGCGCCTGCACGGCGTGGGCGTGATCAGCAAGAAGGACGCGCTGGATCTGTCGATGGTCGGCCCGTTCGGTCGCGCCTCGGGCGTGGATTACGACGTGCGCATGTTTGGCGACGGCGCCTATGCTGATCTGGCCGCGTTTGAGCCTATCGTTGCTAGCGATGGCGACTGCTATGCCCGCTGCCAGGTGCGTTGTGCCGAGGTCACGCAGGCCATGGATATTATCAAGGAGCTTGTGGGCAAGATTCCGCACGACGGTATCGGCGGGCGCACCAAGCTCACGCCGGCCGACGGTGCGCGCGGCGAGGTTGTGATTGAGCAGCCGCGCGGCGAGACGTATTACTATGTGCGCGGCAGCGGCACCAAGAACCTGGACCGTTTTCGCGTGCGAACGCCGACGTCGCAAAACCTGGCGGGTCTGACGCATGCGCTGCAGGGCGTGCTCCTTGCCAACGTGCCCATGATTATCCTGACCATCGACCCCTGCATTAGCTGCACGGAAAGGTAGGCGCGGCATGAGTTTACTGACATTTGCCAAGACGGCCTTGGGTTCTATGGTCAAGCAGCCGGTAACGGTGTGCTATCCGCAGGAGAAGCTCGCGGTACCCGAGCGCTTGCGCGGGCATATCGTCAACGACATGGACGTGTGCATTTGCTGCGGCATGTGCGCGCGTCGCTGCCCGGCGGGCGCGCTCGCGGTCGATCGCAAGGGCGGAACGTGGTCGATTGACCCGTATGCTTGCGTGGTGTGCGGCGAGTGCGTCGAGAGCTGCCCCAAGCACTGCCTGACTATGGACACCGCCCGTACTCCAGTTGCGGCGGATAAGACTCCCACGGTAGAAACCAAGCCGGAATAGCTCTGGGATGGGGCCGGTGGGGCAAAAATGCCCCGCCGGCCCCGCGCGTGAACGCGCGGTTAGGCTGCCGCTAGCAAAACTATGCCGGATTACGGGGCTGGATAGCGAACCTCCGACCATGCTGAAAACCGCAAAAACAAAACCGCAGGTAGATAGCCTGCCGTTTTTCAAAAAATGAAGGTATGGATGAGGGTCCCGACTTTAGCCCCGTAATCCGGCATAGTTTTGAAATGGCACCATATCAGTACCAGCCCCTGATCCCTCGGGGACGGAGGAAAACGGATCATTTTTGCCTTGCGAGGGCTGCCGCGTGACCCGTCTGCCACGAAATGGGCCCATCTACTACGTTTAAGCCGCTACCCTCAACCATGGCGAACGACGCAAAAACAAAACTGCAGGTAGAACGCCTGCGATTTTTCATGAAAAGCGGGTATGGTCGGGGGTATCGAGTCAAACGTAGTAGATGGCCCGATTTCGTGGCGGGCACCGTCAGCTGATTTCCGCGGGCGGAAGAAAACGGATCATTTTGGTCCCCGCGAGGCTTGCGGAGGCGCTCGTGCAGGGCCGCCCGAACAAAACCATGCCGGTTTACTACGACGAATCCGACATCCCCGACCATGACTGCATTTTTCTAAATATTGCAAGCGTTCTACCTGCGGTTTTGCAAGCGCGCAATTTGCTGTGGTCGAAGGTGGGCGATTCACCGTAGTAAACCGGCGTAGTTTTGAAATGGCATTAAATCGGTAGCAGCCATTTTGCTATGCCGGGGGGCTCGGTCTTTGGGTAACTACCCTCGCAGGTAGGCGATGGCGATCTGTGTGCGGTTGCGCAGGCCCATTTTGGCAAGGATCGAGCTGATGTGGTTGCGCACGGTGCCTTCGCCCATATAGGCGGTGGCAGCGATCTCCTTGTTGTCGAGGCCGCGGGCGATGAGCTCGGCGACTTCGAACTCGCGGTCGGTTAGGCTAGCGAAGGCCGCAGACCGGTGGGGCATGTCTGCCTTGTTACCCATCCCGTCAAAGTCAACATCTTCGATTGCCTTGCCTTCGAGCACGCGTTTACCGTCCATAACCTGCGCCAACGCCGGTGGAATGGCGGCGACATCGGTTTTAATCAGATAGCCGCGGGCGCCCAGCTTGAGCGCCGACACAATGTACTCGTCATCCGAGAATGTCGTCAGAAACACTACGCGCGCCGTAGGGTCGTGTTCGAGGATTTCGCGCGCCGCCGATAGGCCGTCGCGCCCGGGCATCTGGATGTCGAGCAGTGCGATATCGGGTGCGTGCTCGGCATAGAGCGCGACCGCGTCGTCGCCGTTGGCGCCGGTACCCACCACCTCGATCTGCGACTGGGCGCCCAGGATAATCTTGAGCGAATCGACCACTAGGCGGTCGTCGTCGACAACGATGAGCCTCATCGGTCCTCATCTCCTTGCTGTTTGGGAACGGTGGCAAACACGCGCCAGCCGGCGGTGTCGACACGCGGGCCGGCCGTAAAGGTTCCGCCGAGTGCCTCGACGCGCTCGCGCATCGAGCCGAGCCCCATGCCCTCCGCGATGGCGACCCCGTCAACCCGTGCGGTGCCGGTGCCGTCATCGGCAATGACAAGCTGATAAAACGACGGATGCTCCATGCATCGTATGCTGATGGTTTGGGCGCGGGCGTGGCGTATGGCGTTGGAAAGCGCCTCGCGCAGGACCGCCGCAAAGCAGTTGGCGACGTTGGCGGGCACATGCTCGGCTAGGACTTCGAGCTCAATCGCCGGACCCGTATCCGAGCGCGCACCCTCAGCGATGCGCTCAAGCTGCACGGACAGGTCGACCGCATTATCGTTGAGGGCGTGGACGCTGGTGCGCACAAGCTGGAGCGCCTCGTCAACCGTGCGTTTGATGTCGGCGAAATCGGCGGCGACGCCGGGCTCGTTGGCATGAACCACGCGTAGGGCTTCGGCCTGCAGTGAGGCGCGCGTGAGCTGGTGCCCCACATTGTCGTGGATTTCGCGCGCGATGCGGGCGCGCTCGGCGAGCGTCGCGAGTTCGACCTCGTAGTCCTGGCGGTCGGCAAGGTCGCGGTTGCGCGCCTCGAGCGTCAGCGCCCGCCCTTGCAGCTCGTCGCGGATGCGGCGCATGCGACCCTGCTCGCGTTCCAGCTGGGCGGTGCGCAGCGATAGCAAACTGGCGGCAATCGAAAAGATGGCTGTCAGCACGAGCGTGCTGCCCGAAAGCGATCCGGCATGGGCATGCGCAGCCAGCGCGCAGGCAAATATCGCGCCGATGCCTAGGACGATCCAGGCGTGCTCGCGTCGGGCGTGGTGGAGGATGTCATAGAAAGCAAGGGGAGCGAAGGGCGCAAACGCCGGCTCGAGTACCGCCAATACAACATAGGCGCAGCTCGCAGCCTCGCTTGCGCGGCGGGCGTGCTCGCTGCGCGCGACTTCGGCCAGCGCGGCGATGGCGACACCAGCGCAAAGGGCCACAACCAGGCGTGCGTCCACGGCAAGGCCCATGGCGGCCGCAATACAGCACGCCAGCACGATCGATTTGTCGAAAAGCCTGTTCATACGGGTATTGTACGCGATGCCGCGCACGGGGGAGGCGCCACCCGGAGCAACCTTGACATTCCTCCCACGCGGTGGGGCGGTCGCGTCAGCGGCCATGCGGCCAAGCTCCGCACTCGTGACAAAGATCACTGGTGCGCGCCGGCGGCTCCTGCGATGATGCAATCGTACCGGGCCACGACCAACAGAAGGGCCGCCTCATGACAGACATCGTCCACGTCGAAAACCTCGTCAAGCGCTATGACGATCTTATCGCGCTCGACCACTTTAACCTGAGCATCGCCCCCGGCGAGATCTTTGGCCTGCTGGGTCCCAACGGCTCGGGCAAGACCACGTCCATCAACTGTATCCTGCAGCTGCTTGCCTACGACAAAGGCACCATCGAGCTCTTTGGCGAGCCCATGACGCCCGCTCGCTACGACCTCAAGCGCCGCATCGGCGTGGTGCCGCAACAGGTGGCGGTGTTCGACGAGCTCACCGTGCGCGAGAACATCGACTATTTCTGCAGCCTTTACGTTAGTGACCGCAAGCGCCGCCGCGCGCTGGTGGACGAGGCGATCGACTTTGTCGGCTTGGGCGACTTTACCAAGTTTCGCCCCGGCAAGCTCTCGGGCGGCCTGGCGCGTCGCCTCAACATCGCCTGCGGCATCGCGCACAAGCCCGAGCTCATCTTCTTTGACGAGCCCACGGTGGCGGTCGACCCGCAGAGTCGCAACGCCATCTTGGAGGGCATCTGCCGCCTGCGCGACGAGGGCGCCACGGTGGTGTATACCAGCCATTACATGGAGGAAGTCGAGCAAATCTGCAGCCGCATCATGATCATGGACGGCGGCCGCGTGCTGGCGCAGGGCACCAACGACGAGCTCAAGCGCATGATTCAGATGGGCGAGCGCGTGACCGTCGAGGTCGGCGCCGTCGAGCCTGCCACAGTCGAGCGGTTGCGCGCCCTCGAGCATGTGCTTTCGGTTGAGCTGTCCGGCGGCGAGCTCGTCTGCACCTGCGAAGCGAGCCCGCACAATTTGGTCGACATCCTCGACACGCTGCGCGCCGCCGACGTGGCGCTCGGCCGCGTGTGGAGCGAACCGCCGACCCTCAACGACGTGTTCCTCGAGATCACCGGCCGCGAGCTGCGCGACTAGGGGGCGGCCATGTTCAGCACCATCATCACCACGCTCAAGACGCTGCTGCGTCGGCCGAGCACATGGGTCTGGGGCGCGGTCTTTCCCATCGCGCTTTCCACGATGTTCATGTTTATGTTTGCGAACCTCAGCTCCGACGGCACGGTCGACCCGGTGCCGGTGGCCGTTGTCGCCGATGAGGCCTGGGACGATTCGACTTTCAAGGACGTGGCGGCTTCGCTTGCTAAGGAAGGCGACGATCAGCTGCTCGAGATCCACGAGTGCGACGATGCAGCCGACGCGAACCGTGCTCTCAAGGCCGGCGAGGTCGCGGGCATCTATACGGTCGACGACGCGGGCACGCCCAAACTCACGTTGCTTTCGAGCTATGACAGCTCGCGTGCGACGTCGGTGCTCACCGACCGCAGCATTCTGGAGACGGTGGCAAGCTCGTATACACAAAATGCCGAGCTCATGCGCCAGATTGCCCAGGACAATCCGGCGGCGCTCGCCGACCCGGAGGCGGTTGCGCGCGCCCTGTCGCTCGAGGGTGGCACCCGCCGCGTAAGCCTGACGCGCACCACGCCCGACAGCACGGTCATCTACTATTACGCGCTCTTTGGCCTGGTAGCGATGATGTCTGCCGAGTTTGCCGCCTTGAGCGTCGTCGATTTGCAACCCAATCTGTCCGGCCTTGGCGCGCGTCGCTGCGTGGGCGGTCTTTCCAAGACGGCGTCGCTGGCCGGCATCTTTGTCGGCTCGTGGCTGGTTTCCTTCGCCTCGATGGCGATCGCAATCGGCTACGTGCGCCTGGTCGTGGGCGTCGACTTTGGCGGGCGCGAGGGTCTGTGTCTGGTGGGCGGTGCCGCTTCCGCGCTTGCCGCCACGGGCCTGGGACTCTTTGTGGGCACGCTTCCCGTTAAGGGCGGCAAGGCGTCCAAGTCGGGCATCCTCACGGGCTTTGCCACCACGTGCGCCCTGTTCGCCGGCCTCTACGGCGAGCCGGCGATGGCACTTGCCGACGACGTCGCCCGCGCCTGCCCGGCCGAGTGCTGGCTCAACCCCGTCAAGCTCATCTGCGACATGTTCAATCGCCTGTATTTCTTTGAGGACCTGGGGCCCTTCGCCGTTCGCGCGGGCGCGCTCGTCCTGATGGCCCTGGTGTTTGTCGCCGCCGCCACGCTGATCTTTGGAAGGAGCCGCTATGAGCACCTTTAAGACCGCGCTTCGCATGGCGCTGGCGCACCCGTTCTACCTGCTCATCTATACGGTGTTCATCTCGCTGATGGGCGTATTCATCGCGGCCTCGGTGGGCTGGAACTCGTCGCAGCTCACCGAGTACAAGCCCTACGATGCCAACGTGATCGTGGTCGACCGCGACGACAGCGACCTTTCGCGTGCGCTTACCAAGCATCTGGGTTCGCGATTTGAGCTGGTCACGGGCGTCGGCGACGGCACCTACGACCTCGCGGACGCGCTCTCCAAGAGCAACAGCGCCAAGGGCAGCGCCGACTGCGTGTTCTTTATCCCGGAGGGGTTTGAGGACGACCTCGTTGCAGCCGCTCGCGCGGGGGAGTCTCTGCCCAAGCTCGATGTGACCTACGGCGCCGGCACCATGGCGGCGGCGCTCTCGTCTGCCGAGGCCTCGCGCTGGATCTCGCTCGCGGGCGCTGCGGCCGCGCTTGAGCCCACTGCCCCCAACGGCGATGTTGCCAAGGCGGCCGAGCACGCTGCCGCCAAGCGTGCCGAGGTCCAGATCGAGCAGGTCAAGGTCGACTCGACCGCCGCTGCCACGCTCGAGTCGTACTTCAACTTTGGCGCGTACGCGATCATCTCGTCGGTCATCGTGTCGGTGGGACTGGTGTTCTCGGGCATGAATGAGCCCGAGCGCGTGCGCCGCATGGATGCCGGCCCGGTCTCCGAGCGCCAGCGCTCGCTTGCCGTGTTCGCGGCCGCCGCCGTGCTCACCGTCTGCATCTGGTTTGTGTCGAGCATGATGGGCGTCGTGGGCTTTGCCGGCGCGGTCGCCGAGGTCGGCGTGGGCCGCGTGTGCTTGGCGCTGGCGGCGACGTTTGCCTTGGCGTGCACGCCCCTGGCCGTTGGCTTTGCCCTTTCGAGCCTGGGTGCGCGCGAGGAGCTGCTCAATGGCGTGGGCAACCTGCTCGGCATGCTCATGACGTTTTTGGGCGGCGCTTGGATGCCGCTGTCGCTGATGGGCCCGGCCGTGCAGACCGTGGCGCACTTTGTGCCGACATATTGGGTGAACGACGCGATCGGCAAGGCGCTCGCGTCGGACCTGACGTCTGCCATGTTGGGCGACATCGCCTGCGACCTGGGCGTCACCGTGCTCTTCGCCGCCGCCATCGCCGCCGTAGGCCTAGCCCTCGCCCACAACAAATCCCGCGCCTAGCCACCTAGTCATCGGGTATTCATTGGGGACAGACTTAAACGGCCAAGAGTGGTCATTGGGGACAGACTTAAACGACTAGTCTTTGGGGACAGTCTTTGCCGATTCGCCGGCTCGCCGGCCGGGTTGGCAAGGACTGTTCCCGGCTGCCGGCAGGAAGGGAACGTCCCTAACTGCCGGGTGGCGAAAGAGTGTCCCTAGCGGCCAGTCGTTCAAGAACGTCCCCAGCGACTAGTCATTTAAGAACGTCCCCAATGACTAGCCTGAAATAAATTTTAGGCCTCGCCCAAAAATAGTTCGCCAAGGTTTACTATTACCTTCATAAAGTAGTACGAGGCTAACAATGGGGGATAGTATGGCGACGAAGCAAGCCTACGTCCAGGTTAAGGACCTCAAGAAACACTACGTCGACGGCGATGCGCGCCTGACGGTGCTCGACGGCATCGACACGTCCATCAACCGCGGTGAGATCTGCGTCATGCTGGGGCCCTCGGGCTCGGGCAAGTCGACGTTCCTCAATCTCGTCGGCGGCCTGGAGGACGCCGACGGCGGCTCCATCATGGTGGACGGCTGCGACCTGACGACGCTCAAGCCCGCCGACCTGGGCGAGTACCGCCGACGCGAGCTGGGCTTTGTCTTCCAGTTCTACAATCTGGTGCCCGATCTCACCATCAAGGAGAACATCGAGGTCACGGCGCACCTGTCAAAAAACCCGCTCAACGTCGATGATTTGCTGCGCTCGCTGGGCCTCTACGAGCACCGCAACAAGTTCCCGCGCCAGGTCTCGGGCGGTCAGCAGCAGCGCTGCGCCATCGGCCGCGCGCTCGTCAAAAACCCGGGCCTGCTGCTGTGCGACGAGCCCACGGGCGCGCTCGACTACAAGACATCCAAGGAGATCCTGCAGCTCATGGAGGACGTCAACCGCACCTACGGCTGCACCATCATCA
Organism: uncultured Collinsella sp.; assembly: GCA_934675795.1. GTDB lineage: Bacteria > Actinomycetota > Coriobacteriia > Coriobacteriales > Coriobacteriaceae > Collinsella. The sequence goes on along the minus strand of CAKURW010000001.1, from coordinate 93,030 downwards.
TCGTCACCCACAACGCCGCCATCGCCCGCATGGCCAACCGCGTGCTACGCCTGCGCGACGGGCGCATCGTCGAGGACGAGCTCAACGAGTCGCCGGTCGCGGCCGCCGAGCTCGATTGGTAGGCGGCGCCATGTCACCTCTCGCAAAACGACTCCCGCGCGAGCTGCGCCGCAATATCGGCAAGTACCTGGGCATCTTTCTGCTTATGTGCGGAAGCATCGCCCTCACCTCGGGCTTTTTGCTCGCGGCGCATTCTATCGGCTGCCTTATCGACGACATGCGCGACGAGTACACAATTGAGGACGGTCGCCTGACCACCGCGTTCGAGGCGACCGACGACCAGCTCAGGGCCGCCGAGGACGCGGCCGGCGACGTCGGCGGCGTCACGCTCTACAAGAACTTCTCTATCGATGCCATCATCAAAAAAGCGTCCGGCGACGACGGCACCAAGCGGACCCTGCGCACCTACGCGCACCGTACCAAGGTCGATATCGCGTCCTACTGCGAAGGCAGGCAGCCCCGCGCGGACGACGAAGTGGCTATCGACCGCGTTTTTGCCACCAACAACAATCTTGCCGTGGGCGATAAGGTCGAGCTCGAGGGCCGCACCTACACCATCTGCGGCATTATGACGCAGCCCGATAGCCAGGCGCTCTTCCTCAACAACTCGGACTTTACGGTGAACACCATCACCTATGGCGTGGCCGAGGTCACCGACGCCGGCTTTGCCGCGCTCGAGGATGCCGGCGGCGCGCCTGCCTACACCTACTCCTTTACCTTTACCGATCGCGACCTCCCCACCGCGGATCGCATCGATGCGGAGCAGGATATGGTCGAGGCGCTGACCGATGCCGATGCGCGCGTGGATGACCTCATCGACGCCGATTCCAACCAGGGCATTGGCTACGCGCGCGACGACGTAGACGGCGACTCCATGATGTGGACGACGTTGCTCGACATCATCATCGTGATCATGGCGTTTATCTTTGTGGTCCTTACCGACGCCACCATCGAGGAGGAGAGCGCCATCATCGGCACGCTGCTCGCCAGCGGCTATCGTCGACGCGAGATCGTGCTGCACTACCTGGCACTTCCCGCCATAGTGGGCGTGGTCGCGGCGCTTTTGGGCACGGCGCTCGGCGTTGCGTTCTTTACCGAGCCCATGCGCGGCCTCTATTACGGCTCGTACAGCCTGCCGCCCTTCCAGGTGTACTGGAGCTGGGAGATCTTTGTGAAGTGCGCCGTGGTTCCCGCCGCCGCGCTCATCCTCATCACGCTGGTGGGTCTGCTTCACAAGATGGGCAAGACGCCGTTGCAGTTCCTTCGTCACGAGGCGAGTGGCAAATCGGGCACCAAGCGCGGCCTGCAGCTGCCGGAGCGCATGGGTTTTGTCTCGCGCTTCCGCCTGCGCATCTTCCTACGCAATCTGGGCAACTTTGCCACACTCTTCGTGGGTATCGCGTTTGCGTCGCTGCTGCTGCTCTTTGGCCTGGCGATCCTGCCCACGATGACGCACTACGCGGACAACCTGGAGACGAGTTTGGTCGCCGAGCATCAGTACACGCTCAAGGCTCCGCTGGAGCTTGAAGGCACCGCCGAGGAGCGCGAGCAGTGGTCGGCGCTCGAGCGCTTGCAGTCGGTGGATGGCGCGTTGCTCTCTGCCGCCCAGGATGCGGACGACGAGCTTGATGACGCGGTCGATGCCGCGCAGGCGGCTGCCGATGCCACGACCAGCTCCCCGTCTGCCGAGGGTTTAGCCGCAGCGCAGGACGCGCTCGCAACGGTTCAGGACAAGAAGGACGCCCTCTATGCGCGCCTCGGCGATCTCGCCGACGCCCTTGGCTGCGACCGTGACGAGACCATCAACCTGATCGAAAAGGCCTCGAAGATCGATACCGACAACGACGACATTCATCCCGTCAATACGACGGACAACGGTGCGGCGAAGATTGCACAGGCCGAGAAATATGCCGTTTACCAGCTGCAATATGACCGCGGCGACGGAAATGGGCAGGAGACGATCTCCATCTACGGCGTCTCGCCCGATTCGCGCTACTGGAAAGGGTTGGACGTCGGCGACGGGCGCGTCGTCTTTGGCGGCGGTCTGCTCGACAAGTTTGGCTGGAGCGAGGGGCAGAAGGTCACGCTCCACGACAAGTACGAGGGCAAGGACTATTCGCTGAGCTACGCTGGCAAGGACGCCACCTGGGGCTCCAAGTCGGACATGAATATCTACATGAGCATCGATGACTTTAACGAGCTGTTCGGCAACGGCGCCGCTTACTTTAACGGCTATGTGAGCGACGAGAAGCTCGACCTCGACGCGCGATACTTTGCCGGCGACACCACGCCCGACGACATGCGCGCCGTGGGTGACCAGTTTATCGGCATGATGAGCGACATGATCGGCATGATGGTCGGGCTCGCGGTGTTCACCTTCCTTCTGTTTATGTACCTGCTGACTAAGGCCGTTATCGACCATAGCGCCCATTCGATCAGCTACATGAAGGTCTTTGGTTATCGCGACGGCGAGATCTCGCACTTGTACATCCGCTCGATCACGCTGTGCGTGGCGGCGTCGCTCGTGCTGAGCCTGCCCGTGATCATCGGCTCGCTCACGGCTGTCTTCCGATCGATGCTGCTTGCCTACAACGGCAATATCGAGATCTACGTGCCCGCTTGGTCCATGGCTGCATGCGTCGGCATTGGCTTTGCGACCTACCTGGTCGTGGCGCTGCTACACACGCGTTCTATCAAGCGCGTCAGTCTGGCCGAAGCCCTCAAAGTGCAGGAGTAGCCCCTTATTGGTCATTGGGGACGTTCTTAAACGACTAGTCATCGGGGACGGTCTTTGCTGACTCGCCGGCTCGTCGGCTGTGCTGGCAAGGACTGTCCCCAGCTGCCGGCAGGAAAGGAATGTCCCTAGCTGCCAGGTGGCGAGGCACTCATTTAAGTCCGTCCCCAATGAGTGATTATCGGGGACGGTCTTTGCCGACTCGCCGCCTCGCCGGTAGGGTTGGCAAGGACTGTCCCCAACTGCCGGCAGGAGAGGAACGTCCCTAACTGCCGGGTGGCCCGCCGCCGCGCTTGACTTTGACCCTACTCCAACGGGTACCATCCTCTTATGTCTGTAACGCCATATAGACCGAGGGGATAGATTTATGACCGCAACTGCACCCGCAGCACCCGCCAGGGTGTACTTCACCAACCTGCGCACGCATGCTCGCGAGAGCCAGCTCGACAAGCTCAAGCGCCTCATCCGTCACGCCGGAATTGAGCAGATCGACTTTGAGAACAAGTTCGTCGCCATCAAGATTCACTTTGGCGAGCTGGGCAACCTGAGCTTTTTGCGCCCCAACTACGCCCGCGCCGTCGCGGACGTCGTGAAGGAGCTGGGCGGCAAGCCCTTCCTCACCGACTGCAATACGCTCTATGTCGGGAGCCGCAAAAACGCGCTCGAGCACATCGATACCGCCTACCAGAACGGCTTTACCCCGTATGCTACGGGTTGCCAGATCATCATTGCCGACGGCCTCAAGGGCACCGACGAGGCGCTCGTCCCGGTCGAGGGCGGCGAGTACGTGCACGAGGCCAAGATCGGTCAGGCGCTCATGGATGCCGATATCGTGATCAGCCTCACCCACTTTAAGGGTCATGAGCAGGCCGGTTTTGGCGGCGCCATGAAGAACCTGGGCATGGGCGGCGGCAGCCGTGCCGGCAAGATGGAGCAGCATGCCGCCGGCAAGCCGAACGTCGCGGCCGAGCACTGCATTGGCTGCCGTGCCTGCGAAAAGATCTGCGCACACAACGCTATCTCGTTCGACGACACCCGCGAGCGCGAGCTTGCCAACGGCAACACCCGCACGGTCCACGTCGCTGCCATCGACCACGATCGCTGCGTGGGCTGCGGCCGCTGCATTGCGGCATGCAACCAGGACTGCATCAAGCCCGGCTATGACGCCGCGGCCGACGTGCTCAACTGCAAGATCGCCGAGTACACCAAGGCCGTCGTCGACGGCCGCCCGAGCTTCCACATCTCGCTTGCCATGGATATCAGCCCCAACTGCGATTGCCATCCCGAAAACGACACACCTATCGTCAACGACATCGGCATGTTCGCGAGCTTCGACCCGGTCGCCATCGACCAGGCCTGCGCCGATGCCGTCATGGCGTCCGAGCCGCTGCCCAACACCGAGCTCACCGATAGCGCGGCCAAGATGGAGCATAACCACGAGCATCTGGAGGGCGAGCAGGCGCACGACCCCTTCTGCATTACGCATCCCGACACCGACTGGCGCGTGTGCATCGCGCATGCCGAGAAGATCGGCTTGGGCACGAGCGAGTACGAGCTCATCGAGGTCAAGTAGCGCCTATCTATTGGACAAAATAAGCGCCTTTATAGCGTAAGTTGAGCAAAAGCCGCCCACGAGCACAACGCTTGCGGGCGGCTTTTCAGAAGTGCGGTGAAAAATCGAATACCGCCGACTACAAACCGATTTTTGGCAACAAAACCCCAGACGTTGCTTTTTGCCTAAAAATTCTTGTCGAGGAAGTTGTCGACCGTGTTCCAGTAGAGTTCGGGGTCGACCTGCGCGCTCTTGGCGTGGGTGGCGCCATGGATAGTGAGCTTTTGCTTGACCTTGCTGGCGCACGCGTCGTAGTTTTGGTCGAGCATGCTGTACGGTACAAAGGTGTCCTGGTCGCCGTGGATAAACAGCATGGGAACCGTCGCATGTTTGAGTTGCTCCACACTGCTCGCCTTATGAAAGTCGTAGCCCGCGCGCACGTTGCACACCAAGTTTGCTACATCGAGCAAGGGAAAGCTGGGCAGGCTGAACACGTCCTTGAGCTGCAGGGAAAACTCGTCCCAAACACTCGTATAACCGCAGTCCTCGATAATGCATTTCACGTTTGCGGGCAGAGATTCCCCCGCGACGTTCATGGCGGTTGCCGCACCCATCGACTCGCCAAAGACCAGGATGCGCGCCTCGGGGTCAGCCTGAACGATTCGCTCGATCCATGCGACGATGTCGAGGCGCTCGGGCCAGCCCATGCCGATATAGTCGCCGCCGGAGCGCTCGTGGGCGCGGGCGGCGGGTGCGAGTACGTTCATGCCACGGTCGTGGAAGCGTTTGGCGTATCGGGCCATACCGATGGGCTCGTTGGTATATCCATGCAGGCAGACGGCGTAGTCGTGCGTGCTCTCCGGCGCAGCAAAATACCAAGCGGCGAGCTCGGTTCCGTCATCTGCGGTGAGGCTGCTGCTCTCGCGGTTCTCTTTAAACCACGCCCGCGCCTCGGTTCCCTCGGCATCCATCTGTTCGCCCTTTTCGGCGTCCTTGCCGTCCTGCATCATCTTCATGGTGTAGGGGGCGCGAGGGTTCAGAGCAAAGTCGAACAGAAAGTTGCCGGCAAACCCCAGCAGCGCGACAACGAGCACCAGCGCAACAATGCCGGCTATCTTGAGCTTTCGATGGGAACGTGTGTTTTGAGACATAAGAAGCTTTCCTATAAGATGTTAATACATCAACATTTAAAACAAGCGCATTATGGATGTTCGACGTTGATGCGTCAACAAGCAAAGAATGGGTAAACAAAGGGCCACATATGGTGCAAATTTCGCACGTACCCAGACGCTTTGATATAGTGTTGAGAACTATTTACATTGGAGGATGTAACCGGCATGTCCGATTCGAGCGACAGTTCCAAGCCGCGACCTGGGGCCGCGGCCGTTCCGCACTACACGGTGGGCGAGGAGATCATGAACTCCGTCACCCATGGTGTCGGTTGCCTGCTGGGCATCGCAGGCCTTGTGCTCCTGATCGTATTTGCCGCTCTTCGCGGTGGCGGTCCGGCGCATATGGCCGCGGCAATCGTCTACGGCGCCAGCATTATTCTCGAATACCTTGCCTCCACGCTCTACCATGCGATTCAGCCCGCGGGCGCCAAGCGCGTGTTTCGCATCATCGACCACAGCTGCATCTACCTGCTCATAGCTGGCAGCTATACGCCGTTTTGCCTCATCACGCTCGCAAACGACGGCGGCGCTGTGCTGTTCTTTGCCGTATGGGCCATCGCCATTATCGGCATCGCCCTCGAGTGCTTTATGCGCGAGCGCCAGCCGCATTGGGTAAGCGGCCTGGTCTATCTGCTGATGGGCTGGCTCGTTGTCTTTAAGCTGCCCGAGCTCGTGGCGCTGCTCAACCCCGTGGCACTTGCCCTGCTCGCCGTCGGCGGCGTGTGCTACACCGCGGGCGTGCCGTTCTATATCGCCAAAAACGTGCGCTATCTTCACAGCGTGTTTCACCTGTGGGTACTCGCCGGTAGCATCTTCCAGTTCATGGCGGTGATCCTCTTCGTAATCTAGCGACCACGCCTGCGCGCCCGCGTCCTTGTTTGGGTGCCGGTGCAATTGCCGTATCCGCCGTCAACGTTTTAATCCGACGTCCCGAATCTTGGAGGTTCGAGAAACTCCCGATGGACATAACCATCTCCCTTATCACCACCCTCGTTTTGACCCTCATCAACGGCTACTTCTCTATGTCCGAGATGGCGCTCACCACGGCCAAGCGCGCCGTGCTGGAGCACGAGGCCGAGGAAGGCGACAAGCGCGCCGAGCGTGCCATTAAGCTGGCTGCCGACTCCGACCAGCTGCTCGCCACCATCCAGGTCGCCATCACGCTCGTGGGCTTCGCCTCGTCCGCCGTCGCCTCGACGAGTCTGTCCGACCCGCTCGCCACGTGGCTCATGAGCTTTGGCATCGCGCCGCTCTCCGCCATCGCGCGCGGCCTGGCGCCGGTCATCATCACCGTCGCGGTCGCCTTCGTGTCCATTGTGATCGGCGAGCTTGTGCCCAAGCGCATCGGCCTGTCCAACGCCGAAGGCGTGTCCAAGCAGGTTGTGGGGACGTTGTCGTTTTTCCAAAAGATCGCCCGTCCGCTCGTGTGGCTGACCGGTGCTTGCTCCGATGGCCTGGCCCGCATCCTGCGCATCAAGAGTGCCGACGACCGCCAGAACGTCTCGGAAGAAGAGATCAAGTACATGGTCTCGGAGCAGGACGACCTGCTCGACGAGGAAAAGCGCATGATCCACGAGATCTTCGACCTGGGCGACACCGTTGCCCGCGAGGTCATGGTGCCGCGCGTGGACACCACCATGTGCGAGGACGACGAGACGGTCGCCGACGTGCTGTCCACCATGCGCCAGACCGGCTTTAGCCGCATCCCCGTCTATCACGAGGATCCCGACAACGTCGCCGGCATCGCGCACATCAAGGACCTGATTCAGCCCGCGCTCGACGGCAAGGGCGACCAGCCCATCGCCGGCTTTTTGCGCGACGCCACCTTTGTGCCCGACACCAAGGACATCCTGCCGCTGCTGTCCGAGATGCAGACCTCGCACGACCAGATCGTGGTGGTCGTGGACGAGTACGGCGGCACGGCCGGCATCATCACCATCGAGGACATCGTCGAGGAGATCGTCGGCGAGATCGAGGACGAGTTCGACCCCGACAACAAGTATCTCACGCGCCTTTCGCGCCGCGAGTGGCTCGTCGATGGGCGTTTTTCGTGCGATGACGCGATTGAGCTTGGTTGGCCGCTCGAGGAAAGCGATGATTATGAGACCATCGCCGGCTGGATTTTGGAGCTTTGCGACTCGGTGCCCGACATCGGAGAGGTGTTTGAGGTTGCGGGGTACAAGTTTAAAGTGCAGTCGATGCGTGGCCAGCGCATCTCGCTCATTCGCGTGATCGCTCCGGCCGAAACCGATAAGAAGGATTCCGAGTCTTCGGCAGAGAAGCCGGCGGCGTCGGGTGCGGGCTCTGTGGATCCGCACGATGGCGACGAGTAGGGCAAGGAAGAGTAGGGGAGAGTTATGGCAGGCCTGTTCAACATCCTTAAGGTCACCGTCAGCGAGGACAAGATCTGCGCGCATGTGCTGGTGAACCCCGGCATGCCGCTCATGACCTCGGAGGATATCGAGGCCACGGCGCGCGTGTATTACCTGGTGCCGGCGATTGCCAAGCACCTGTGCCTGGGTGATTCCGGTCGCGAGTTCCAGGACTGCATGGGCCAGACCGAGCTCTGCCACCTGCTGGAGCACGTGACGGTTGAGCTCATGAACGAGACCGGTCTTGCCGGTAGCATCTCGTGCGGCCGCACGCGCGTAAGCGAGCACGACGAGCGCGTCTTTGAGGTTGAGCTTTCGTGCCCCGATGACGCGCTGGCCATTGGTGCGCTGTCGTCGGCCACCTTTATGATGGACTGGGCGTACCTGCACGCCGACCAGCCTGCCCCCGACGTGGAAGGCACGGTCGCGGGTCTGCGCAACCTGGTGTTGGGCATGCGCGCCGAGGCCGAGGGCAAGGATCCTCACGAGGCCGTCGCCGCTGCGAACGGCGAAGATGCTGCCGAGGACGAGGGCGCTGACGAGGGCGATGTGCCGGTCGACGCCGAGCTCGTTGCCGATGCGACCGCCGAGCCCGTTCCCGCCGAGCCCCAGGGCGTCCCCAACTTTGACGACGAGCCCCAGGTGGCGATTGATACCGAGGGCGCGGTTGCCGAGAACCACGAGGCCTCCGCTGCCGTCTTTGGCGGTGCTGCGACGGTTCCGGCAGGACCTGCGCATGAGGGCGGCCTGCCGCTCGTGGACGGCGCCGGCGAGGACCCGGGTGCCACGGTGGCCATGCCGGCTATGCCCCAGGAGTAGGCCTACGCGTTTATCAACATCACGTACCTGCGCCTTTGCCGTACGCAGATGAGCGGAGCGGCAAGTGATGCGCTGCGGGTATAATGGACAGCATTCAAACGGTGGGCACCGACGTGCCCGCAGGAGAGGAATGATCATGGGTAAGACTTTCAGCTTTGTCTCCGGCGCACTTTTTGGTGCCGCTGCCGGCGCTATTGTCGGCGTTGCTCTGGCCCCGCGCTCGGGCGCCGAGACCCGCGCCATGGCTGCCGATATCGCCAACGACGCCTGGGACAATATGCGCGACACCTACGAGCACAGCGCCGAGGAGGCCCGTGCTGCGGTGAATGACTTTGGCCCGATGGTCGACGCCAAGACCGACGACCTGCGCGCCAAGGTCGACCTTGCCCGCGAGCGCATGGACCAGCTGCGCGAGCAGCTCAACGACGCCATTTCGGGCGGCAACGTGACGCCTGCCGCCGACGTCGTGGTCGAGAACGCCGTCGAGGCTGATACCGAGGCTGCGGAGCCCTCGACCGAGGCATAATGCGCGCCGGGGATTTTGTCGGCGCCAAGATCTATCGCAAGCCTACCGAGGACAAGCGCACCAAAAAGGACGGCACGCCGCGCAGCCCTAAAAAGCTCGGAAAGATTCACTTTCCGGTCTTTACCCCGGGCGGTACGCGCGTGGTCGGCTTTATGGTCCGCCAGTCCGATATCGCGGGCATGATCGAGCGTCCCGACCGATTCGTAGCGCTCGACGCCATTGGTGTCTACGAGGGCGCCATTGCGGTCGATGACGTCAAGGACACGTACGATTCCGCCGCCGCTAAGCGCCTCGACATCAACTTGGACGATTGCATCATCTGGGTCGGTATGGACGTGCGCACGGAATCGGGCGACGTCGTGGGCTATTGCTCGGACGTTGAGTTCAAGCCACGCTCGGGCATCGTGCAGGCATTCTATGTGACCGCCGGTGCTGCTTCGAGTGTTTTGGTTGGTGACACGCAGGTGCCGCCGACGATGCTGCGCGGCTACGAGAACGGTGCGATGGTCGTCTCGGACGAGGTCAAGTCGCTCGGGTATTCGGGCGGTGCGGCCGCCAAGGCCGCCGAGGCCAGCGTCGTGGTGGGCGACAAGGTCAAAAAGGGTGCCAAGGTACTCGACGACAAGGGATCGGTTGCCGTGGACAAGGGCAGTCGCGCACTGGGCAAGCAGCTCGGCAAGACGCGCGGCATGTTCAAGGCCTTTAAGGACGAATACCAAAAGGCGAGCGGAGGCTCGTCAAAAGCTACAAAATAGCGACGTACCAAATGATGGGAGGCAAGCCGGAGACCTGTTGCTCCGGCTTGCTGTGTTTATGGGGGAGGGCACATGCGCCAAAACGGATCCAACTTAAACGGGCGTTCGGGTGCGCGTCCGACGGCGCGCCGCGACCTGGGGCAGCTGCCCAGCGGTCAGCGCAAGCGTCACCGTAAGCCCGGCGCGATGTATCTCAACCATAGCCGCGGCTTTAGCGACCGCAGTGCGCGCATCGGCAACAGCCGTACGCCCCGTCGTTCGTCTCGCCTGCCCTACGCGCTCATCGCCGTGGGTTGCGCGCTCGTGCTGTTTATCGCTGCCGTCGTGGGCTACGTCAACCGCAGTGTGGACGTGGAGCTCAACGGCCAGAAGACCGCGGTGCGCGTGGGCTCTACGCTGCAGAATCTCATCGACGAACAGGATTTGACTGACACCTACGACGCAGGCGACCTGCTAGCCGTCGATGACAGCGTGCTCAAGCGCCATGGGGGCGAAAAGCTGTCGGTGAAGGTCGACGGCAAGCGCATGAAGCAGGGCAAATGGGATAGCCGCGAACTCGAGGGCGGCGAGAAGGTGACGGTCAAGGATGGCCGTAACACTTACGAGAAGCACGAGGTTCAGGCTACGGTTATCGAGCCCAAGCTCAAGGTCGAGGGCACGGGCGCTATCGAGTATGTGCAGACATGGGGTGTCCAGGGCCGATCCGAGGTGTGGGTTGGTGAGCGGTCAGGCAAGACGCAAGACCGCGGCGAGGTTGTGCCCGCCACCGATTGCGTTGTTGCGTGCGCCAGCGTGGCGCCCAAGGGCAACAAAAAGTACGTGGCGCTGACGTTTGACGAGGGTCCGAGCGGCGCCACCAAACAGATCTTGCAGGTGCTCAAGGAAAAGGGCGTCACCGCGACGTTCTTCCTTTCGGGCGATGCGGCCGAGGCCTCGCCTGCCACGGCCAAGGCGATTGTCGACGCCGGGTGCGAGATCGGATCCAACAGCTACAGCGACGATTCGCTCAAGGGTCAGGACCGTGAGGCGGTGCGCGAACAGATCACGAAAGGCACCGATGCGATTAAGTCGGCGACCGGCGTGAAGACGATGCTGCTGCGTGCTCCCTACGCTGCCTTTGACGAGCAAAACTGGATTGATGCGATGGACCTGGTCTCCGCCGTGGTCTCGTGGAATATCGACTCGGGCGACTGGCTGCTAAACGGTGCCGACGAACAGGTCTCGACGGTGCTCGATTCGGTGACGCCGGGCAATATCGTGCTGCTCACCGATAGAGACGAATGCGCCGAGCAGACGCTCGAGGCGCTGCCGCAGATTATCGACGGCCTCATTGCCGACGGCTACAAGATCGTGACGCTCAGCGACCTGGTCAAGACGGACACGTCGCTGAGCAAAAAGCTCACCTCGCTGACGAAGGTCACCATGCCCAAGGACGCCGTGTTCCCCCAACTTGCCGAGGACGACGACACCACAGAGTAGTCATTGGGTAGTCATTTAGGAACGTCCCCAATGACTATGTCACGGATGCGTCAGCGTTTGGTATGCCTGCAATGTGCAGCGCATAAATTCGATGCCGCAGGGCGATGCTGATGCTATAGTTACTGCGGTTAATGAGGGTCAAGAGAAAGGTTACAGGTGAAATCCAAACCTCGACCATACAGTCGATGACCCCATGCAGGTGCTTTTTGCGCATGCACGGGGTGTAAGCGTCGAGCGGCGTGCCGCCCGCGCATGCGTATACATATCCAGAAGCCCCCGGACGTCGCACATGCGGCCGCGTCCGGAGGAATAATGATGGGGAGCACCATTGAATTATCTGAGTGAGATGCTCAAATTGCCGGTCTTGGACGTCGATGGAGAAAAGCTCGGCGTGGTGAACGATTTTGGTATTGCTACCGGCGAAGTTTTTCCGCACGTGACGTCGCTCGCGTTCCGCGGTCCCGGCAAGACGCCGTTTATGATCAGCTGGCGCAAATGGGTCGACCGTATCGACGAGACGGGTGTACACCTTAAGACGTCGGCCACCGAAATCCGTTTTTCGTACCTGCAGCCGACCGAACTCTTGCTTGCCCGCGACGTGCTCAACAAGCAGATTGTCGACACGCAGGGCATGAAAGTCGTGCGCGTAAACGACATCAAGTTTTCCATGTCGGGCGAAAATCAGCTGCGCCTGCTGGGCGCCGAAGTGGGCGCCCGCGGTCTGCTACGCGCGATCAGCCCCGCACTCGAGCATATCGTCGAAGGCTTTATGAAGCACCTGGGCAAGCCGCTCAGTGAGGACATCATCGCTTGGTCCTACATGGACCTGCTCGATCGCTCGACCAAGAACATTCAACTCTCGGTGTCGCATAAGACGCTCGGCGAGCTGCACCCTGCCGACATCGCCGACATTATCGAGCAGCTCGACCCGCGCCTGCGTGCGCAGGTGTTTGCACAGCTCGATACTGCCCAGGCCGCCGAGGCCATCTCGGAGTTCGATGACGACGAGCTTATGACCGAGATGCTCGAGGGCCTGTCCGATACCGACGCATCGTCGATGCTGGCCATGATGGACCCGGACGACGCTGCCGACCTGATCGACGAACTCGATTATGAGAAGGCCGAGAAGCTCCTGCGCCTGATGGGCGTCAAGGAGGAGAAGGCGATTCGTAATCTGCTGGGCTACGAGGACAACACCGCCGGCCGCATCATGACCTCGGAGTTTGTCTCGCTGCCCGCCACGGCGACGGTCGGCGACGCCATCGAGGCGATTCGCAAGCTCGACGAGGACTTCGAGAGCGTCTATTACGTCTATACCGAGGACCCGAGCGGCATGCTGACGGGCGTGCTTTCGCTGCGCACGCTGATCGTGGCCGACCGCGACGCCACGCTGGGCCAGCTCGCCTATCGCGATCTGGTCTACGTGTCACCCGACGAGGACCAGGAAGACGTGACGGACGAGATGACCAAGTACGACCTGGTTGCCATCCCTGTCTGCGACGAGAACCGTCATATCCTGGGCATCGTGACCTTCGACGACGCCATGGACGTTATCGCCGAGGAGCATCAGGAGGACCTGCAGATCGCCGGTGTCGGTTCGGGCGATAGCGCGTCCGACGACTCGACGAACGTGCTCAGCTGGTTCGTACATCGCCAGTACTGGGTTGTTGTATGGGGCATCGCGTCGTGCATCATGGCGACCGTGCTGGGAACGGCGCTCGGCTCCGCGCATCTGGTGGTGTTCCCCATGTGCGCCATGCCGCTCGTACTGCTGGCGGCCTCGCGCATGGTGTCGTTCGTCAAGAACTACTTCTTGGAGTATGACGGTCACGACGACGAGCCCAAGCCGTATCTGGGGTTCTTCTTCCAGAGCACGGGCATGGGCCTGATTCTGTCACTCGTGACCTACCTGTGCGCTCAGCTGGTGCGCACCGCCGCGTTCCCCGATGCGCCCATGTTTGAGGAGCAACTCTTTACCGGGTGCTTTAATATCGCTGCCATCATTTGCCTGGTTGGCAACATGAGTGCCGTGATTTACCTGATGGTGCTGTTCTGGCGTGACGAGCATGACCTCAACACGTCGGGCACCGCCATGAACGTTATTGCCGTCATGATCTCGTGCGTAGCGTACTGCGCCGCTGCGGTGCTGCTCACCATGTCGGTCATGGGTTAGGTGGTCGCGTGCAAAATACCAAGCAAAAGTCGGGCACCAAGCAAAAGTTGACCATCGCGGCCATCTTTGGCGCTATGGGTCCCGGTCTGCTGGCGGCGCTTTCGGGCAATGACGCCGGCGGCATTGCAACGTATTCCAGCGCGGGTGCCAGCTATGGCTACAAGATGCTCTGGATGCTTCCCGTCATGACTGTGCTGCTCATCGTGACGCAGGAGACCGCGGCGCGCTGCGGCTGCGTCACGGGCAAGGGCCTGGCATCGCTCATTCGCGAGCGCTTTGGCGTGCGCAAGAGTGTACTTGCTATGGCGGCGCTGTTGATCGCCAACACGGCTGTGACCATTTCGGAGTTTGCGGGCATCGCCAGCGGCCTTGCCCTCTTTGGCGTGCCGGCGAGCATTTCGGTGCCGCTGGTGGCGCTGCTGGTGTGGATGCTTACCATGTCGGGCAGCTTCCAGCGCATCGAGAAGATTCTGCTGCTGGTGAGCTGCGTGTTCGTGACCTATATTGTCGCCGCGTTTATGGCTGGCCCCAACTGGGGTGAGGTCGCGGTCGACCTGGTCGTGCCTAACATTCAAAATGACCCCAGCTACGTGTCGCTCGTGGTCGCAACGATCGGTACCACCATCGCGCCGTGGATGATTTTCTTGGCGCAGAACAACGTGGTCGATAAGAACGCGGGCGAGGACGATATCGTGCTGCAGCGCATCGATACCGTGAGCGGCTCGCTTGCCGCCGATGTCATTGCCGGCTTTATTATCATCACGACCGGTACGGTGTTGTTCCCGGCGGGTATTCAGATTAGCGATGCCGCTGATGCTGCCCGCGCGCTGGAGCCTATTGCGGGTCAGTGGTCCACGGTGCTGTTTGCCTCGGGCCTGGTCGCGGCGAGCTTCTTGGCCGCCTGCGTGCTGCCGGGCGTTACGTCGAGCGCTATCTGTGAGGCATTTGGATGGGAGCGCGGTGCCGACCGCAGCTGGGACGAGGCCCCGGTCTATCGCGGCATCATTACGGCCATCATCGGTATCTCTGCCGTGCTGGTGCTTATGCCCGGCGTCGATCTGTTCCAGATTATGATGACCTCGCAGGTCATCAATGGCGTGCTACTGCCCGTGGTTCTGGTGTTCCAGGTGGTTATTGCCGCTGACCGTCACATTATGGGCACTAACCGCAACGGCCGCGTGTGGAATGTGCTCACTTGGGCGACTATCGGTGTGATTACGGTGCTCACGGTCGTCATGTTTGTTCTGCAGGCGATGGGCTACAGCGCTTAACGCTCTTTTTAGCTTCCGGACAGGCCGCAGCAATGAGCAGCGGCCTGTTTTTTACTTGTTATAGGGGGTTAGTTATATGGCAGTGGGCAAAATATGCCAAAAATGAGTACTGTTGCTAAGGCGATGGCATTTATGTGCAAGAAGATAATGTACACAATCTTGAGTGTGTTCATTAATGTTTGCCACAACAGGCTCTAATCCAGCTAGGTTGGCCGCTTTAGTGGTTTGCATGGGTCGCTCGGACGCCATTTTGGGCGGTTTTGCCTGCTACTAAAATGGTAGCAGTACTCATATTTGCCCTTTTTTGCCCACGACCCCTTGGTATGTTGTTATAAATCCGCCCCTGGACTGGAATTGACAGCCCAAGGGCGGCTTACGCTTGTCGCAGGAGTGTCCCCAGGTGCCGGCATAAAAGGAATGTCCCTAACTGCCGGATTACTTGTCGGTGCCCAGCTTGTGTGGCTTGATAGCGAGAGCATTGACGAGCGCGTCGGTGGCGGACTTGACGGCTGCCGGTTGCGGATCGTTGACGTGATCCTCGGGGTGTACGGGCAGGTCCTTCTTGACAGCATCGTGGATCAAGTTGAGGTACTCAGTCACGCCAGTGGTCGATAGGTGCGTGCCATCGCCATCGAACAGGTCGTTGCGGTTGGCACTGTATCCGTACCAATCGATAACGCGCACGTTCTTGTAGCGCGTAGCGGCGTTGGCGATGGCCTGGTTGGTAGAGCCAACCCACGGCTGCGGGCTGCGCGTGTTCACAAACACCACAATACGCTTATCTCCTGCATCGGCCATGATGGCGTCGATCTGGTCGTCGGTTACCAAGCCGTTGGTGCCCAGCGCAAAGACCACGATCTTGCCGGCAAGGTTCTGCTGGAGATAGCCCTCAAATGTCGCGCGGCCCGCATCAAACTGGCGGCCCTTTTCGGCATCGATATGGCTGTGTGGGAACACGCCATCAAAGGAATCAACGGCACGCAGCGACACGGAGTCACCGATCATCAACAGGTCGTAGGAGCCATCGGGGAAGCCGTCGTTGTCCTTGTCGGTGTCGTCGGCCGCCTGCTGGTCGGTGGGCGCGGTGTTTTTGGCTTCCTTGTTCAGAACTTCGGCGCCCTCGCCGCTCAGCGCAGACGTCTCGGGCACAAAGATCAGGCCGCCCAGTGCAACGACCAACACGACAGCGCAGGCTGCGCAGACAGGGACGTGCGCGCGTGCCCAGTTGGCGGGCGTGGTGGTGCCATTGCGGAATTCGGTGACGGTGCGGCCGAAGGCGCCCTTTCTAAACGGCGTCTCGATAAAGCGATAGGAGCACTCGGCTACGGCGACCACCACAAGTACCTGCAAGATGTACTGCCACCAGGGCGTATCGCTGATGTTGGCGACCGGGTTCATGAGCAACAGCAGCGGATAGTGCCACAGGTAGATGCTGTACGAGCGCTTGCCGATCCACACGAGCGGCTCGGCGGACAGCGCGCGGGCAACCATTCCCTGGGGCTGCACGCAGGCTGCGATGACCATGAGCGTGAGGATGGAGCATAACAGCGTGCCGCCGCGATACTGGAACGCGGTGTAGCCGTTGGTGAGTGCGACCATGGCGGCAAGGCCAACCAGACCCACGACGCCCAAGACATCGATGGATGCGGGCGAGGACCAAAAGCGCACGAGGGCGCTCGGCTGTGCCAGGGCGGTATCGGCTGATTCGTCGGCCTTCTTGTCAGGCTTGTCCTCGGCTTTCTTGCCGTGCTTGGCGGCGCCAGCCAGGCGATTGAGCCCCAAACGATGAGCGAGACGCACCGGCGCCAGGTCGCGATCGGGGATAAAGGCCATCCAGGCACCCAGTAGCAGCGAGAACACGCGGGTGTCGGTGCCGTAGTACACGCGGCTGGGGTCGGCGGCGGGATTGTAGAGTACCATCATGGCGAGGGCAGATACCGCGGCAAGGCCCAGAACCACGCGGCGCGTGTTGGGCTTGCTCACATGCATGGATACCATGGCAAACAGCAGTGGCGGCCAAATCAGGTAGAACTGTTCCTCGATGGCAAGCGACCAAAAGTGCGTGAGCGGCGAGGGGTCGCCCAGAGCATTGAAGTACGAGACGTTTTGGGCAATCTGCCACCAGTTATTAAAAAACAGCAGCGACGGCAGGATGTCGGGGCGCATCTTGGTGAGCATCACATGGTTAAAGATGGTGCACAGCGCGCAGGTCACCACCACAACGGTTACCACGGCGGGGAACAGGCGACGGATGCGGCGAATCCAGAAGCTCTTGAGGTCGATGCGGCCGGTCTTTGACACTTCGTTGATGAGCAGGCGCGTGATCAGATAGCCCGAGAGCACAAAGAAAATCGTGACGCCAAGCAGGCCGCCCTGTGCCCATGTGAGGTTGAGGTGATAGAGCACTACCGCGACGACGGCGAGCGTGCGCAGGCCGTCGAGGGCGGGGATATAACGAGATTTGGGGCGCGTGGGTGCCTGTTCTTTTGCGGCGCTGTTGGTGTGGGCACCCTTGTTGGCGGGCGCACGATGAGAGCCTGCGGCGTGGCGCGGCTCGGTGGCTTGTCGGTTAGCGCGCGAACGTTCATGCGGCGCTTGTTGATCGCTCGCGTGGCGTGAGCTGCGCGAACTCGATCGCGGGAATTGCTCCATAAAATTTCATCCAATGACGAGAATGATCAGCACGTCTTCATTGTAACCGCCTGCTCCTGTGAATGCTTGCTGCCGGCGCAAGCTCAAGCGCGCGTCCACATCAAAGTGAACTAAAGTTATAGAGGCGCGAGAGCGCACGATTGACGGCCAACGGCGGGTGCAGAGCCCGCGGACGAGGAGGTTTCCATGGCAGATAGCGGCATCGTTGCGGTGTTCGGCAGCATGAACATGGACCTTTCGGTGGCGTGCGAGCGCATGCCGCGTGCGGGCGAGACCGTTGGCGGCAGCGGGTTTATCACCAACGCCGGCGGCAAAGGAGCCAACCAGGCCGTAGCTGCTGCGCGCATGGGCGCGCACACGCATATGATCGGCGCGGTCGGCTGCGACGCATTTGGCACGTCGCTCGTGGCGGGGCTCCAAGACGCCGGCGTGGACTGTGTCTTTGTAGCGCGTCGCGATGACGTGGAGACGGGAACGGCGACCATCATTCGCTGCGAGGGTGACAACCGCATCGTGCTGTCGCCGGGTGCCAACCATGCGCTCGCGGGCGAGGATGTTGCCCGCGCGCTGAGGCGTCTGGTAGCCGATGAGCTCGACGGAGACGCCAGCGATATTGCCCCGGCTGCCGGAAGCGTCTTTATCGCCCAGGGCGAATGTGACCTTGCGGCGACGGCCGAGGCGCTTGTTTGCGCTCACGAGCTCGGGTTCTATACGGTCTTTAATCCGGCGCCTGCCTGCGAGTTGCCTGCGGAGGCCTGGCCTGCGGTCGACCTGGTTTGTCCCAACGAGACTGAGTGCCAGGTGCTGACGGGCATCTTGCCCGCGGATGATGCGAGCTGCGTCGCGGCGCTCAATGCCCTGCTCGCCAAGGGTGTCGGAGCCGCGGTCATTACGTTAGGCGGAGCCGGGTCGGTTACGCTTGGCGATAGCGGCGAGCTGTTGCGCATGCCGGCGCTTTCGAACGAGGTGGTCGATACGACAGCCGCGGGCGATACGTTTATCGGCGCGCTTGCGGCTGCCCGCCTGGAGGGCCTTCCGCTCTTTGGGTGCATGGCCGCAGGTGCTCGTGCCTCGGCGGTAACGGTGTCGCGTTTGGGCGCGCAACAGTCGATTCCCACGCGCGCCGAAGTTGAGCGCGTGTTTGGTTTAGACGATTTAGTAATAGACGGAGAAGCGGAGTAGAACAATGGCAATCAAGAAGCTGATCCTTGATCTGGATATGGGTGTGGACGACGCGATGGCGCTCGCCTATGCAATCGCGAGCCCCGAGGTGGAGCTCGTCGGTATTACCACGTGCTTTGGCAACGTGCGCGTCGACCAGTCGGCGCATAACTGCCTGGCGGTGCTCGACCTGTTGGGTCGCCCCGAGGTGCCGGTGTACCTGGGCGCCGATCGTCCCATAAAGGCGACCGAGCCCTATACGCCGCCGGCGTCCACCACGCTCATCCACGGCAAGAATGGCATTGGTGGCGCAAGCGTGCCCGCCTCGCCGTACGAGCCGGTGGGCGCGACGACGGCCGAAGGCAACGCGGCGGTCGATTACCTGATCGATGCCGCGCGCACCTATGGCCCCGACCTGGTCTACGTGGCAACCGGTCCGCTTTCCAACTTGGCGCTTGCCCTGGAGCGCGATGCGGCGGCGATGATGTCTATCGGTCGCGTGGTGGTGATGGGCGGTGCCCTGACCGTGCCCGGTAACGTGAGTGCGGGTGCCGAGGCCAACATGGCGAGCGACCCCGAGGCCGCTGACGCCGTGCTGCGTTCGGGCCGCAAACTCACCATGGTGGGCTTGGACGTGACGCATCGCGTGGTGCTCACGCGTCGCGACATTGCCGGCTGGACGGGCTCGGGCACCATGGCCGGTTGCGCGTTTGCGAGCATGGTGGAGCACTACATTGGCTCGTACGAGATGAACGCCCCTTACCTGGGCGGCTGCGCGCTGCACGATCCGCTTGCCGTTGCCGTGGCGATTGATCCCACGCTCGTGGGCGCACTTGGTTGCAACTTGCGCGTCGACCTGCTCGGCGAGTATCGCGGCCGCACTATCTGCGACGAGCATCGCCTGTCCGACCCCGACAAGAGCGCGCTTGTGGCACTCACCGTGGACGCCCCGCGCTTTCTGCCCGAGTTCAAGGCGCGCATGGCCCGCATCCTAGGCTAGGCTCGGGATCGAAGCACGCCCATCTGCTCGATGTGGCCGCTGGCGGGCCGACATCTACCGTTCGCCAGCCCGATGGTCCCCGGGGCGGGGAGAGCGCTATAATGCATTCTGCATCTTGGATTGTTACTCCTGTGTGGAGGCATGCCCAAGAGCAATACAACACGGATTGTTACGTAAGGCATGACCGCAATAGCACTGCTATTGGCTATCATGCCTTTTTCTGTGAGTGTTCTTGAAAGGAGGTTCACCATGCTTGCAATTAAAAAGCTTAACAACAACGCGGTTCTTTGCCGTGACGGACAGGGGCGAGATGTCATCGCCATGGGCAGGGGCGTCGGTTTCGGCGGAGATTTTCCTCGAGAGCTCCCTCTTTCTAAAATCGAGCATACGTTTTACGACATTGATCCTAAAGGACAAGATGTCATGAGGGATCTTCCCTCGGATATCGTGATGTTTGCGGCGAAAGTCATGGACATCGTTGCCAACGAACTGCCCTACGACCTCTCGACCAATGCGACGCTGTTCATGGCTGATCACCTGTCGTTTGCCGTTGCGCGAGCCCAAAAGGGGGTCCGCATCGCGATGCCTCTTGCCTATGAAGTGCGGGAGACGTATCCGAAGGAACACAAGGCTGCCCAGTTTATCGTCATGCGACTCGAGAAGGAGCTCGGAGAGCGGCTTCCCAAGGATGAGATTGCCAGTATTGCGATGAATCTCGTGAACGCACGGGTTGTTGAAGCCGTCAAAGCCACGGCCGAGCCCGCAAAGCAGTTCGACGATATGCTCGAGGACGTTATCGAGATTCTCGAAAGCGATTTCCGCATTATTGTCGACCGCGATTCCTTTGATTTCACCCGCTTCGCCACGCATCTGCGGTACCTGTTCAAGCGCATTCAAGCCGGCGAGTCGCTGAACAGCGCCAACATGCAGATGTACAAGAACTTTCGTGAGGAGTTTCCGCAGTTGGCAGAGTGCGTGAAGCATATCGGTTCCTATTGTCGTGAAACGTGGGACGCCACGCTCTCCGAGGAGGAGGAACTCTATCTGATGATCCATCTCAACCGGATCATCTCCAAAAAAGGATTGTAACCCGTAGCCATTCGGGGCATGACCTTTGCCGATTCGAACAGTAAGCCAAGATTGTGCAAAGGAGCCAATGATGGCAAATTACAAAAAGGTGGCAGAGCAGATTCTCTCCACTGTGGGCGGGGCGGAAAACGTGGCTTCGGTTACGCATTGCATGACGCGCCTGCGCTTCAACCTCAAGGATGAAAGCCTCTCGAATGATGAGAAGCTTGAGGACATCTCGTCTATCATCAGCGTCGTGCACGCCGGAGGGCAGGTGCAGCTGGTGGTCGGGCCCACGGTCGACAAGGTCTACGACGAGGTTTGTAAGCAGGGCGGATTCGAGGTCACGGTATCGATTGACGAGGAACTCGATGGCCCTCAGCTTAGCTGGAAGGAGCGCTTGGCGCCCAAGCACCTCTTCAATCAGCTGCTCGATGCCGTGAGCGGCGCTATCACCCCGATCCTTCCGATCTTTTGTGTCGCCGGTATCTTCAAGATGCTCGTTATTCTGTTTGGGCCCGAAGGCGCCGGTTTTATGTCCGAAACGAGCGACCTGTATCGGATCCTTTCCCTGGTGGGCGATGCGGCGTATTACTACTTCCCGGTGTTTGCCGCCTATAGCTCGGCTAAGAAGTTCAAAACGAGTCCTGTGCTGGCACTGCTCATCGCTGTTGTGATGATTTATCCCGACATGCTCGCTATTGTTGAGGACGGAAAGCCTTTCAGCGTCTTCGGCATCCCCATGCAGCTCGTCAACTACACCCAGGCTGTTCTTCCGGTCATCTTGATCACCTGGGCCCAGTCCTATGTTGAGCGCTTCTTTAAGAAGATCTCGCCTGATATGTTGCGCATTCTGATCGTACCCGTGGGTACGGTGCTCGTGATGTTGCCGGTCGCGCTGTGCCTCTGCGGCCCTGCCGTCCAATTTGTCATGGGCCTTGTGGCCGATTTCATCATTTGGCTCGCCTCTGTTGCCGGTCCCGCTGCGACCGCGGTTATCGGCGCATTCTGGAATCTGATCATCGCCACCGGCATGCACGTGCCGATCTATACCGCCATATTGCCCGCCGCGCTCCAGAACGGTTACGACGCCATCTTATACCCCGGCACCGCGGTTGTAGCCTACACCACGCTTGCCATCGCGCTCGCCTATGGCCTGCGCGCTAAGGGCAAGGAGAGTCGAGCCACGGGCTGGAACTTGTTCATCACCTATGCCTTCGGTCGCGTGAGTGAGCCCATCATCTACGGCATCCTGTTTCGCGACAAGAAGGCTCTTGCCTGGAACATGATTGGTGGTGCTGTCGGTGGTCTGCTGGTAAGCCTTCTTCATGCCAACGTCTATATCTTCACTGGCGTTGGTTTCCCATGGATGAACGTGCTCATGTTTGCTCAGGATATCATCCCCGGCACCATCGGGTGTCTTGCTGGCGGTGCCGTGACGTTTGCGTTGGCGATGATTTTTGGATTTGAAGGACAGGAGAAGATGCCGTTGAAGTCCAAGAGCGGCGATTCTGAGGCCGTTGAATCCGTCGAGGCATAAGAGGCTACTACACAAATATGCTCCCCAGCCGTTGCGCGGTCCGACCCCTTGGCCGCGCAACGGTACTGTGCTGTTGCGCGGCACTTGCCGAGTCCGTTGCGTTCGACAGTGTGGGCCGGGAATTTGATAGAAAGGACGACACCATAATGTTTAGAGAAGATTTTTTATGGGGCGGGGCTCTGGCTGCAAACCAGTGCGAGGGAGGATGGAACGAAGGCGGTCGCGGTTTAGCCAATTCCGACATGCTGCCGTTTGGCGATCAACGCATGGACGTCATGCGGGGAGACCTTGATCCGCGTGCGTTGGCACCCGACAGCTTCTATCCCGCTCGCAAGGGCATTGATTTTTACCATAGGTACAAGCAGGATATTGAACTGTTTGCCCAGATGGGTTTTAAATGCCTGCGCTTATCAATCGCCTGGAGCCGCATTTTTCCCAAAGGAGACGAAGTCGAGCCCAATGAAGAAGGCCTTGCCTTTTACGAGGATGTTTTTAGGACGTGTCGCGCGCATGACATTGAGCCTTTGGTGACGCTCAACCACTATGATGTCCCCATGCATCTCGTCGATGCGTATGGCGGATGGCGCGATCGCAGGTTGGTCGACCTGTTCGAGCGATATTCGCGTACCGTGTTCGAGCGCTATCGGGGATTGGTCAATTATTGGCTGACCTTTAACGAGATCAACATCATGACGCAGGCGTGCTTTATGGCGGCGGGGATCATCTTCGAGCAAGGGGAGAATCGCTATGCAACGGTTCACACGGCCGTGCACCATGTATTGGTTGCGAGCGCCCGTGCGGTCGGGGCGTGTCATGAACTGTGCCCTGGGGCGAAGATCGGTTGCATGCTCAACGCAGGTGTCTTCTATCCGGCTACATGTGGTCCGGACGATGTGCTGGCTGCGCAGGCTGAGAATCGCAGCCATTACATGTTTACCGACGTCCAGGTGCGCGGTGCGTACCCGAGCTATGTTCTCAAGGAATACGCCCGCCATGGTTTTGAGGTGCCCTATCGGGATGATGACCGCGAAGTACTGGCTGCAAACCTGGTCGATTTCGTCTCGTTTTCGTATTACTCGACGCGCGTCGCAAAAGCGCATGCGGAAGGTCAGTTCGATTCGAACCTTCTTCGCTCGGCGCCTAATCCGTATCTAAAACAGGAGCCTTGGGGGAGGTTTATCGACCCCAAAGGGCTGCGCGTCACCATGAATGAAATCTGGGATCGCTATCAAAAGCCGCTGTTCATCGTCGAAAACGGTTTGGGTGCTCCTGATGTGCCGGAAGATTCGGGTGAAATAGAAGACGACTATCGAGTTGAATACCTGCGGGCCCACATCGAGGCGATGAGGGAGACCGTCGAGCTCGACGGGGTGGAACTCATGGGATATACCTGTTGGGGCCCGATCGATTTGGTTTCGGTCGCCACAGGACAGATGCGTAAGCGCTACGGGTTTATCTATGTCGATCGAGACGATAGCGGTGCGGGCTCGTTTGAGAGACGTAAAAAGAAAAGCTTCGAATGGTACCGACGCGTAATAGCAAGCAATGGCGAAGACCTTGCGTAATAACGTTAAGATGGACAAATGCGCCCGTTGGGGGAATAGTCGCGCCACTTTGCTTGATAACAGGCTAAACTAGCTAATAAACATTTACTCTTCTGTTTAGATTGAATTTGCGGTCGTTTAGTTGCCGAGCCACGGGGCGGTCAAGCCACGATGCTCGGCCGCGACCGATGCTAGGGGGAACGATGGCTAAAGCAAGCGTCCGCGAGATCAGCCGCATTACCGGCTTTTCGCCCGCAACCGTGTCCAACGCGCTCAACCGCAAGCGCAGCGTGAGCGAGGAGACCGCCAAGGTCATCCTGGAGTGCGCGCAGTCGCTTGGCTATCAGCAGTCGACGCAGCTCGAGAGCATCCAGTTTGTGCTTGCGCGCAAGACGGGCGCCATCCTGGACGAGAGCACCTTCCATCCCGCGGTCATCGAGGGCGTGGAGCGCCAGGCGCGTCGCCACGGCATGAGCACGAGCTTTGTCTCGCTCGACTTTAGCGACCTGGACGCCGTGCGCCCGCAGGTCGAGGGCCTGATTGCCGATCCGGCCGCCGCCATTGTGCTAATGGGTACGGAGTTGGGCGAGGAGGACTACGCCTTGTTTGCCAACGCTGCCGCCCACCTGATCGTGCTCGATGGCTGGAGCGATCGTCAGTACTTTGATGCCGTAGTTATTGCCAACACCGATTCGGTGCTGCGTGCCGTGGACTACCTTATCGAGAAAGGTCACAAGCAAATCGGCTATCTGGCGGGCGACCTTCGTATCCGCAACTTTAAGGACCGCGAGCGCGGCTATCGCCAAGCGCTTGAGGATGCGGGCCTCGAGGCCAATCTGGCATGGCGTGTCACGCTGGGCACCACGCTCGAGGGTGCCTATCGCGACATGGGCGCGTGGCTCGACAGCGTCTCGCGCGACGACCTGCCGACGGCTTTCTTTGCCGAGAACGACGTGCTCGCCGTAGGCGCCATGCGCGCGCTCAACGAGCACGGTATTCGCGTGCCCGAGGATGTTTCGATCATCGGCTTTGACGACCTATCTTTGGGTGCCTTCTCCAACCCGCCGCTCACCACGGTGCATGTTCCCAAACACGAGGTGGGCGAGATTGCGGTGCGCCGCCTGGTGGGCAACATCCGCAATCCCAAGAGCTATACCTGCAAAACGGCCGTGTCGACCTATTTTGTCGAGCGCCAGAGCGTGCGTGAAATCTAGGCGGAACGGCGCCAGGCCTCAGAGCGGAAAAGTCCGCCAAAGGCAACCATACATAACGCTACCAAGAGGGGGTCCTTCGGGGCCCTCTTTTTGTTGCCCTTGTATGTTCAGATTGTTTACATACCGTTTAGGCTGATTTCTCTACCGTCCACGGGTATTTCGCGCTAAACTTCTAAACATAAGAGTAAAACATTTAGTAAACAGAATAAAACGAAACACACGTCTGTTTACTGAACATGTGATTAGGGGAGGACGTACATGGACAAGATCAAGCTCGGCTTTGTGCCCACGCGCCGCAGCATCTTTAGCGCGCCGGACGCGATCAAGTATCGCGGCCTTACGGCTGATCGCCTGCGCGAGATCGGTGTCGACATTGTGGATATCGATGACATCAATGACGAGGGCCTGCTGTTCGACGACAGCCATATCGAGCCTATCGTCAAGAAGTTCCGCGCCGAGGGCGTCGACGGCATCATGCTGTGCCACGCCAACTTTGGTACCGAGTACGTCTGCGCTCGCCTTGCCCGCGAGCTCGGCCTGCCCGTGCTGCTGTGGGGCCCGCGCGACGAGCGCCCCGAGCCCGACGGCGCCCGTCTGCGCGATAGCCAGTGCGGCCTGTTCGCCACTGGCAAGGTCCTGCGCCGCTTCCAGGTGCCCTTTACCTACATGACCAACTGCCGCCTGACCGACCCCGAGTTCGAGCGCGGCGTCTGGGACTTTTTGGCCGTGTGCAACGTGGTCAAGACCTTCAAGCGCACCCGCATCCTGCAGATGGCCACCCGTCCGTTCGACTTCTGGTCGACCATGTGCAACGAGGGCGAGCTGCTCGAGAAGTTCAACATCCAGCTTTCGCCCATCCCCATGACCGAGCTTGTCCAGGCCGTGCGCGACGCCCAGGCCGACGAGCAGGCCATGACCGCCATGCTTGCCCACATCAACGACAGCTTTGAGATCTGCATTCCCGAGGACAAGGTTCCCGCGGTCGCCGGTCTTGCCATCGCCATGAAGCGCTTGGTCGAGAAGTACGGCTGCAACGCCGGTGCCATTCAGTGCTGGAACGCTCTGCAGGACGAGCTGGGCATTATGCCCTGCGCCGCCAACGCCATCCTCAACGAGATGGGTATTCCCATCGTCTGCGAAACCGACATCCACGGCGCCATCACAGCGCTGATGGTCGAGGCCGCCGACCTGGGCCGTCACCGCGGCATGTTCGCCGACTGGACCGTGCGCCATCCCGATAACGAGAACGGCGAGCTGCTGCAGCACTGCGGCCCCTGGCCCTGCAGCTGCGCGGCCGTCAAGCCCAAGCTCACCTACCCGCTGGCATTCGATCACCCCGGTGCGCTGACGGCCGAGGCCAAGCACGGTGACCTCACCCTTGCCCGCTTTGACGGCGACAACGGCGAGTACTCGCTGCTGCTGGGCAACGCCCGCGGCATCGACGGCCCGGCCGGCATGGGCACCTATCTGTGGGTCGAGGTCGAGAACCTCAAGCGCCTCGAGGCCAAGATCGTCGAGGGTCCCTACATCCACCACTGCGTCGCTATTCACGCCAACGTGGTGCCGGTGCTCTACGAGGCGTGCAAGTACATCGGCATCCAGCCCGACCTATACGACCCTATTGAGCAGGACGTTAAAGCTTACCTGCGCGGTGAGTAGGGTCGTGCCTACTTTGTAGCAACGAGCCGGCGCGCTACCACAGCACCCAACCTTGCGGTTCAAGCCGTCGCTTGCGTACCAAAGTACGCGGCGCTCCTCTTTCGCCGCAATCTTGGGCACTGTGGAAACGCGGTGGCTTTGACTTTGGAATTTCCTGAAAGGAGTTTTTCGTGGCAACTATCGAAGAGCTTGAGTCCCTGCGTTGGGACCTTCGCCGCGATTGCGTCGATATCATCATGGCTGGCGCCGGCGGCCACATCGGCGGCGACATGTCGGTGATTGACGCCCTCATGACCCTCTATGCCAACCACCTCAACATTTCGCCCGAGACCGTCGACGATCCCAACCGCGATCGCTTCGTGCTCTCCAAGGGCCACGCAATGGAGGCCTACTATGCGGTGCTCTGCCACGAGGGCTATCTGGATCTCGATGACGTCAAGGCCCGCTTCTCCAAGTTCGGCAGCCCCTACATCGGTCACCCCAACAACAAGCTCAAGGGCATCGAGATGAACTCGGGCTCGCTGGGTCACGGCCTGCCCGTGGCCGTGGGCATGGCGCTCGCCGGCAAGATGGACGGCCGCGACTATCGCGTCTACACCATCATGGGCGACGGCGAGCTTGCCGAGGGCTCGGTCTGGGAGGGCGCCATGAGCGGCGGCAACTACCAGCTCGATAACCTGTGCGCGCTCGTGGACCGCAACCGCCTGCAGATCAGCGGCAGCACCGAGGACGTTATGAAGCAGGACTCGCAGGAGGAGCGCTGGGCAGCCTTCGGATGGAACGTGCTCTCCATTCCGGGCAACGACGTCCGGGCCATCGACGCCGCGCTGACGCTTGCGGCCGAGACCTGCGGCAAGCCCACGGTCATCATCCTCAACACGGTGAAGGGCTATGGCTCGCCTGTTATGGAGGACAAGGCCGCCTGGCATCATCACCTGCCCAATGATGAGGAATATGCCCAGATCATCGCCGATTTCGCTGCCCATAAGGAGGCCATCAATGGCTAACAAGATCGCCAATCGCAAGGTTATCTGCGACACGCTGCTCGAGGCCGCGAAGACCGATAAGGATATCGTCGTCCTGTGCTCCGACTCCCGCGGCTCCGCATCGCTCACGCCGTTCTTTGATCAGTATCCCCAGCAGTCCGTCGAGGTCGGCATTGCCGAGCAGGACCTGGTGAGCATCGCTGCCGGCATGGCTTCGTGCGGCAAGAAGGCCTGGGCCGCCTCGCCGGCGTCCTTTGTGACCACGCGCTCGTATGAGCAGTGCAAGGTCGACGTTTCGTACTCCAACACCAACGTCAAGCTCATCGGCATCTCGGGCGGTGTGTCCTACGGCGCTTTGGGCATGAGCCATCACTCCGCGCAGGATATCGCCGCCATGAGCGCGATTCCCAACATGCGCGTGTATCTGCCGAGCGACCGCTTCCAGACCGCCGAGCTCGTGCGGGCCCTGGTCGCCGATAACAAACCGGCCTACATCCGCGTGGGCCGCAACCCGGTCGAGGACGTGTACACCGAGGACGAGTGCCCGTTCCAGATGGATCGCGCCACCTGGGTACGCCGCGGCACCGATGTGACGCTCGTCGCTACCGGCGAGATGGTCCGCCATGCCGTGGACGCTGCCGACCTGCTGGCCGAGCAGGGCATCTCGGCAACGGTACTCGACATGTACTGCGTCAAGCCGCTCGACGCCGAGGCCGTGATTGAGGCCGCCGGTGCCACGCGCGCCGTCGTGACCGTCGAGGAGCACAGCCCCTTCGGCGGTCTGGGCTCTATGGTCGCGCAGGTGGTGGGCGAGCATTGCCCGCGTCCGGTCAAGTGCCTGAGCCTGCCCGACGCGCCGGTCATTACCGGCACCTCGCCCGAGGTCTTTGCGCACTACGGCCTCACCGGCGAAGGCATTGCCAAGACGGTCGCCGAGTTCCTTCCCGCAGAGTAATTGGAATGTGACAAAGGGACAGTCCCTTTGTCACATTCATTTTGAAAGGGGTGGCCATGGGCCGCTACATCATCGGAATCGATCAATCCACGCAGGGCACGAAGGCGCTGCTGGTGGACGAGGGCGGCCATCTGATTCATCGTGCCGACCGCTCGCATCGCCAGATTGTCAATGATGCCGGCTGGGTGAGCCATGATCCGGTCGAGATCGCCGCCAACGTTCTGGCCGTGGCGCGCGCCGTGGTGGAGGAGACCGGGGTCGACCCGGCCGACGTCGCCGGCATTGGCATTTCCAACCAGCGTGAGACCACCGTTGCCTGGAACCGTGCGACGGGCGAGCCGCTGTGCGACGCCGTGGTGTGGCAGTGCGCCCGCGCCCGTGAACTGTGTGACGAGCTGGCCGCCCGCGAGGGCGTGACCGAGCTGGTGCGCGACACGACGGGCCTGGTGCTCTCGCCTTACTATCCGGCGGGCAAGATGGCCTGGATTCTCGCAAACGTGCCGGCGGCTGCTAAGGCCGCTGCGGCGGGCGAGCTTTGCCTTGGCACGATTGACGCCTGGGTGGTCTGGACGCTCACGGGCGGCGCCGAGTTCCGCTGCGACTGGTCCAACGCCAGCCGTACGCAGCTCTTTGACCTGCGCCGCGGCTGCTGGAGCGAGCCGGTGTGCGAGGCCTTTGGCATCGACACTGCCTGCCTGCCGCAGGTGACCGATTCCGACGGCCTGTTCGGTACAACGGACCTGGGCGGCTTTTTGCCGGCGCCCGTGCCTGTGCACGGCGTGCTCGGCGACAGCCATGCGGCCTTGTTTGCACAGGGCTGCCACAGCCGCGGCATGGCCAAGGCGACGTATGGCACCGGCAGTTCGGTCATGATGAACGTCGGCGACGAGTTCGTCGCCAGCTCGCACGGGCTTTCGAGCTCATTTGCGTGGCGCATGGACGGCGTGACCGAGTACGTGCTCGAGGGCAACGTGAGCTACGCCGGCGCCGTCAAGACGTGGCTGCGCGACGACCTGGAGCTCATCAATAACCCCGAAGAGGTCACCGACCTGTGCTATGCCGCCAGCCCGGCGAGCCGCGTCTACTTTGTGCCGGCGTTTACCGGCCTGGGTGCGCCGCACTGGGCGAGCGACGCCGAGGGCTGCGTCTTTGGCATGACGCGCACCACGGGTCGCGCGGAGTTCGTAAAGGCCGCCGACGAGTCGATCGCCTATCAGATCTTCGACGTGATCGATGCGATGGTTGAGGATTCGGGCGCGGCGCTGGCCGAGCTTCGCGTTGACGGCGGTCCCACGCGCGATGCGTACCTGATGCAGTTTGAGAGCGACCTGGTGGGCTCGCCCATCCGCATCGCGAGCAACGACGAGATGAGCGGCCTGGGTGCGGCCTGGGCCTGCGGCATTGCGCTGGACATGTACACGCGCGATGTCGTCGACGTCTACGGCGCCCGCGGCATCGTGGAGCCGTCGATGCCCGCCGACGAGCGAGCCAAAAAGATCGCCGGCTGGCGCCATGCTGTCGACGCGACTATCGCCTACACTGCCTAGGCGGCTGCGCGGCGCCCAAGGATTTTTCTGGGACGGGGATTAAAAACTCATTGATCCCCGTCCTTGGCAGCTCATTTGGGACGGGGCTTTTTTGACTGGTATGATTGGTGCGACCATTCCAACCAGCTAAAAGAGCCCCGTCCTAAATTGACTATCGAGAGGATCTGCCATGGAGCGTATCGCGAGTTTTTCCGTTGACCATCTGCTGCTTGAGCCCGGCGTGTACGTGAGCCGCATCGACCGCGATCCGGCGACCGGCGCCGCCGTCACCACGTTTGACCTGCGCCTGACCACGCCCAACAAGGAGCCGGTCATGAACACGGCCGAGTGCCACACCATCGAGCACCTGGGCGCGACGTTCCTTCGCAACCATGCCGAGTGGTCGAGCCGCATTGTCTACTTTGGTCCCATGGGCTGCCGCACGGGCTTTTACCTCGTCGTGTTTGGCGAGGTGACGAGCGAGGAGATCCTGCCGCTCGTGCGTGAGCTGTTCGAGTTTGTCGCCGGCTTTGAGGGCGATGTCCCCGGTGCCGCTCCCGAGGAGTGCGGTAACTATCTGGACCAGAACCTCCCCATGGCAAACTGGCTCGCACGCCGCTATCTCGACCGTGACCTGGCCGATATCGATGAGAAGCACCTGCATTATCAGCAGGCGTAAGGGCTTTATCGCCCAAAGCGCGCGCATTGGGCGCCTTCGCTTATGCGGGGGCGCCTTTTTGTTGAGTGGTCGGGACGAGCGTTCAAAATCGCTCATGTTTGTTCTAGAATGTTCGTATAGTCACATTTACGAACAGGAGCGAACATGCACATCTATTCTGTCAACGATCCCGAGTTCAAATCCTATGGCAACGTTTGGGATGACGTTCCGTCCGAGCTCACGTCGCTCGTGCTCGAGGCGCTCTCTGCCACGCCCATCCCCGAAGGCAGCAAGTACGTAGCAAGCGCGCCGGAGCTCGAGAGCGTTAAGGGTGCCGATAAACTGGGCTTTCTCATGTTTGGCGGCCGCCCCTTCCAGCTCGGCTGGTGCAACGGCCACAACACGCAGCTCAACTGCCTGGAGTATCACCGCGCCAGCGAGTTTAACCTGGGCGCCCGCGACTTTATCCTGCTCGTGGCGCATCGCTGGGAGATCGAGGACGGCAAGCTCGACACTGCGTGTGTCAAGGCGTTCCGCGTGCCGGCGGGTACGGTCGTCGAAGTCTTCAACACCACGCTCCACTACACGCCCTGCATGGTCGACGACGGCGGCTTCCAGGTGATGGTGGCGCTGCCGGCGGGCACCAATGGCCCGCGCCCCGAGGCCGCAGCCGACATGCCCGCCGCCGGCGACAGCTACTGCTACTGGAAGGCCGACAAGTGGGTTCTCTGCCACGCCGATAGCCCCAAGGCTGCCGAGGGCGGCTACGTGGGCCTTGTCGGCAAGAACCTCGACATCGCCTGTGACTAGCATCTTCCGTCTCGATCTGTAACATCTAGCGGGCTAAATCGTCTCTACCTGTTACAGATTTAGACAAACTGCGGGGGGGCTGCCCAAATATCTCGATCTGTAACACCAAGCCCGGTTTTGGCTGCCTACCTGTTGCAGATCGAGACAAACCGTCCCCAACCACCACAAAGGTGCCTGTCCCCTTTGTGGTGGTTTGGGGCGGCGGTATCAGAAAGTGTCAAGCAGGGGCGGCTGCCGGGCCGCCGTGTGCGAAAAGAAGTGTCGGCCTGCGTCGTTGCCGTTGAGTAGCGCGCTGCTTACGGGGATACTGAAACCACGACAAGCAGCGTATGAAAGGATCGATGCATGGCTTTCCGTAATGACTTCCTGTGGGGCGGCGCGACGGCTGCCAACCAGTGCGAGGGCGCCTACAACGTGGACGGTCGCGGCCTGGCCAACGTGGACGTGGCTCCGCACGGCTCCGAGCGCTTTGCGGTGGTCTCCGGCCAGCGCAAGATGCTCGACTTCGAGGACGGCTACTACTATCCCGCGCAGACCGGCATCGATTTCTACCATCACTACAAGGAGGACATCGCCCTCTTTGCCGAGATGGGCTTTAAGACCTTCCGCATGAGCCTGGCCTGGACCCGCATCTTCCCCAACGGCGACGAGACCGAGCCCAACGAGGCCGGCCTGGCCTTCTACGAGGACGTGTTCCGCGAGTGCCAGAAGCACGGCATCGAGCCGCTCGTGACCATCACGCACTTCGACTGCCCGATCCACCTCATCAAGGAATACGGCGGCTGGCGCAACCGCAAGCTCATCGACTTCTACAAGAACCTCGCGACCACAATCTTCACCCGCTACAAGGGCCTGGTGAAGTACTGGCTCACCTTCAACGAGATCAACATGATCCTGCACCTGCCGTTTATGGGCGCGGGTCTGGTCTTTGAGGAGGGCGAGAACAAGGAGGCCGTTGAGTACCTGGCCGCCCACAACGAGCTCGTCGCCAGCGCTTGGGCCACCAAGATCGCCCACGAGATCGACCCCGAGGTCAAGATCGGCTGCATGCTCGCCGCGGGTAGCTACTACCCCTACAGCTGTCGTCCGGGCGATGTGCGTCAGGCGCAGATTGACAACCAGAGCAACTATTTCTTCGTCGACGTTCAGAGCCGCGGCTACTACCCGGCCTATGCCGTCAAGAAGCTCGAGCGTTTGGGCATCGATGTGGGCATGACGGATGAGGACCGCGAGATCCTGGCCGCCAACACCGTCGACTTCATCAGCTTTAGCTATTACAGCACCCGTTGCTCCGCCGGTGCCGATAACCCCGATGTCGAGCGCACCCAGGGCAACGCCTTCGCCGGCGCCAAGAACCCCTACCTGCAGGAGAGCCAGTGGGGCTGGGCCATCGATCCGCTGGGCTTCCGCATCACCCTCAACGACCTGTACGACCGCTATCAGAAGCCGCTGTTTGTGGTCGAGAACGGTCTGGGCGCCAAGGATGTTGTCGAGGAGGATGGCTCCATCAACGACGACTACCGTATCGACTACCTGCGCCAGCATATCGCCGCGATGCGCGATGCGGTGACCGAGGACGGCGTTGACCTGCTGGGCTACACTACCTGGGGTCCGATCGACCTGGTGTCTGCCGGCACGGGCGAGATGTCCAAGCGCTACGGCTTTATCTATGTCGACCGCGATGATGCGGGCAACGGCACCCTCAAGCGTTCCAAAAAGAAGAGCTTCGACTGGTACAAACACGTCATCGAGACGAACGGCGAGGACCTGGCCTAAGGCTTCCCAACGACCATAGCCTCCTAACCAAAACGCCCGGCGAGCAGTTAATGCCCGCCGGGCGTTTTGTTAAGAAGTGAAAGCACTCATTGGGGACGCACTTAAATGAGTACCCGCAGAATGAGAGTGGATAATCTCCCGTTTTTAGCCTGTTTGTGGGCTCAAAGTGGGAGATTATCCACTCTCGCCATTTGGGCGTCCAAAAATCCTCGCTCGTTTTGTCTTAGTCATTGGGGACGTTCTTAAACGACTAGTCGCTGGCGACGTCCCTCGCCGTCGGCGGATTTTGGGACATGTGGCCCGCTTTTTGGGCCCGCCTGTCGGTACACTAAAAGCACTATGGGTACCCGTGAGCGACATATCGGCCACGCGACCGCCCGATCCGCGCCCGTGGCGGATCTTAGGGGCGGCAGGCTCTTCGCCATGCCGCGATTCCTTGTTGGCATATCGCATGGCGTGTATCGCCACCGCGTCTTTGTTATCGCCGGCGCCATTACCGCGCTGTTCTTTATGCTTTTGGCAGTCTTGCCGGCACTGTTCGCCTCCGACCCCAAGCTTTCCAACACCGTGCCCGCCTATAGCGAGGTGTCCGAAGAGGTCGTGGATGCGCTCGTCCACTCGAGCTCTCTCCCGCTGCTTGTCGCCGCAATTGCATTTTCAATCTGGGGTGTGTTGGCGTACCTACGCTGCTTGGACTACGTCTTGCGCCGCCGCCTTGTTGCCATCGCCGCCATTTGTGCCCTGTGGATGATCGAGGTCATCCTCAAATATAAGTCGTTCACGCCGTTCTATGCCACCGTGCTGTGGTACCTGTACTACGTGCCCATGACGCTCATTCCGCTGATCTACCAGCTGTGCGGTCTGCGCCTCGCGGGTTTGGAACAGCATCGTATGGGGCGTCGGTACCGCACCGTTTTGTGGGTCATGGCTGTCCTGCTTATCGGCTTTGTGCTTACTAACGATGTTCATCAGCAGGTCTTCCATTTCGATCGATCGAGTGGAACCTGGAGCAACGATTACACATATGGTTGGGGCTACGGTACCGTTCTGGTATGGACAGCCTTTAACTTCGTTGCCTTTTTTATCTTGGTAGGACGGTCCTCGTCTTTTCGTATTCAGCGTTTCTCGGGCACGGCCGCGCTTGTCCTATTGGGCGGCGCGTTCTTTGCCATTTCATATGCGCTGCGTGTGCCCTGGGCATGGAGGCTTAATTTTTCACTTGTCTACTGCGTCCTGTGCGTGGTGGCGATGGAAATCTGTCTCGATTGCGGTGTCATCCCGTCGTACCACGATATCGCCGGTATTTTCGGCACCTTGCCGCTTGACCTCAAAGTTCTAACGCGTGACCTGCAGGAAGTCTATGTCACGCCGGTGTCAAAGCCAATGCCGGTAGGCGTGCGTGAGGAGTTGCGGGTCCAAGAGCACGGGCACGCTCACGCCTTTGCCGTGGCGTCCGATCCCGATGTAATGTATCGCGCCTTTCCGCTGCTGGGTGGATTGGCTCTCCTTGCCCAGGACGTCTCGGAGCTCAACGAACTCAATCGCGAACTGGCGCATCGTCGCATGGAGCTGCAACGCCAAAATGAGCTGCTTGCCGCCGACTACGACCTTAAGACACATTTGGCAGACCAAGAGGCCGAGACCTTACTGGTCCAAGACGTGGACCAAGCGCTTGCCCGTGCGCTCGAAGGGATGTACGACCTGCTGAGCTCGCTGCCGCCGTTGACCGATGAGGCATCTTCGCACGAGCGTTACCGCATGCTGCAGCGCGCCAAGATGCTCGTCGCCTATTGCAAACGCAAGGGGTCGCTCACGTTGGCACAGCACGGGGAGAGCGGTTTTGACCGCGACCGCATTCAGCTCATCGCCAACGAGCTTGCAAGTGACCTGTGCACCATCGATGTCGATTGCGCCTCGATTATCGCCATACGGCGCCCGATGCACGCCAGTACGGTAAGCGCCCTGTACGACTGCGTGTATGACTTTGCGTTTTTTGCCTACACCACCGACCATCCGGCGCTTATGTATCACTTGGGCGACCATGACCGGTGCAGTGTCGAGCTGCGCTCCACGCTTTTTTCCAACGATGATGAAGATCTTTCGCAGACGCCCGCTGCGCAAGAGCTCGAAAGCGCTCTGCAAGGGCGCAACGTGGCATACCGCCTTGAGGGCGAGCCCGGCCAGCTGCGCATGATCGTCTTGATGCCGAGGGCGGGTGAGTGACGATGCAGATTTCGTTCATCCTTCCCCAAATCGTTGCGCTCGATGTTGTCTTTGCCCTGGCTGCGTGTCTGCAGATGATCCACGTCCCGCTCATCGCATCGCGCCGCTCGTCCTATAACCGTAAGGTGATTTGCGCCTACGAGACGAGCCTTGTGCTTCACCTGATGATTTCGGCGCTCATCTTATTCGCGTCGTCTGGCTCGTATCTGGTGGCGCCGCTTGACGTTTGCGCCAGGGCAATGGGCGGAGTGCTGTGGCTCAATGCCGCGATCTTTGTCTATGGCGTGGTCCTTATGGTGCGCTATCGTCGCCCTGTCATGCTGGCCGAGCTGCTGCTTGTTGGCGCCGTGACACCGCCGGTGGTTTTTGCCATGGGCTCGGTGTGGGCCGTTGTCCTTATCGCAGAGGGAGCGTTCTTCCTGTTCCGTTCCGTCGCGGCGCTCTTGATGGACGTCCGTAACCGCCAAGAGGATATCACCGCGTTCTCGACGATTGAAACCATCAACGTGATTCCCGTGGGCATCCTGTATCTGGACTCGAGGGGCCGTCCACTGCTCATGAACCGCTGCATGCGCAAAAACCTGGTGGAGCTTCATATGCCCACCGACCTAGGCGATATGAGTGGTACATGGAACGACCTGCGCAAGCTCGGCATGCAAATGCCCGAAGGCGGTAAGAACCGCGTGCGGATCAACCTGGACCGCTTTGGGGAGGCACGTGCGGTGGTCGAGGTTTCCTCCTCCGAGATTCGTCTGTTCGCATGTGATGAGGTTATGGTTTCGGGCCGTCCCTTTGAGCGCATTATTGGCTTGGACGTGACGGAGTACGCGCATGTCCACGACCGTCTGGCGCAGGCCAATCACCTGCTTGAGCTTGCGGGTCAAGAGCTCCAGGCCCAGATCGAAGAAGTCAAAAAGGTTGCCGACAATGCGGCCTACCTGCGCATGCGTGCCCGCGTGCACGATGTGATCGGCCAGCGCCTGTCCATCCTTCATCGATATCTGGAAGAGGGGCGTCTGGATGACGAGTCGCTCGAGCAGATTGACCCGCTGCTGCGCTCGATTGCCGCCGACCTGCGTAGCGGTGGCGCTAGCGAGCCTGCGGAGCAACTGGGCGATATCGTTCATGCCTTTGGCTTGGTGAGCGTTCAGATCGATGTAGATGGATCGCTTCCGGACGATGCTCACGTCGCTGCCGCCTTTTTGCAGATTATCCGCGAGGCATCGACCAATGCCACCAAGCATGCGCAGGCCCACCAAGTCCAGGTGCGCCTGTGGCGGGAGGGGTCGGATGGCGGCGCCATTGCACACATGACGGTCTCAAACGACGGCGCGCCTGCCCCCGTATCGTATCGCGAGGGAACGGGTTTTCCAGGTATGAGGCATGTCGCGCAAAATCTGGGCGGCAGCCTGGAGGTCCATGCCGCCCCGCCCTTTACGCTTACGGTATCCATTCCGCTGAACTCCAACGCAACGGTCCAAAGGAGAAACTCATGATTCGTATCCTTATCGTCGAAGACCAAGCCATCTTGCGCGAGAGCCTCGCGCGCTCCGTTGGCGACCAGCCCGACATGACCGTTGTTGCCGCCATCGCCGATGCCTCAGATGCCTTGGACGTTGCGCTCAAGGAGCGCCCGGACATGATACTGATGGATGTGTGCACTGAGCACGATTCCAACGGCATCGTGGCGGCGGCGCGCATCAAGGAGCAGCTGCCCGAGTGCCGCGTCATTATCATGACGGACATGCCCGAGATTACGTTTGTGGATCAGGCGCGCGAGGCAGGCGTCGACAGCTTTGTGTACAAGAACGTCGGCATCGATGAGCTCTTTGCCGTGATGCGCTCCACGCTGGCGGGTTACTGCACGTTTCCCAAGCCGCCCGAAAGCATCTTTTCGGGCACGGCGGCGCTCGACGACGTTGAGCTGTCGATTTTGCGCCTTGCCTGCGAAGGCAAGAGCCGTCGCGAGATCGCGGCCGAGTTGTTTATGAGCGAGGGCACCATCAAGCGTCGCATCTCGGAGATTCTCAACAAGACCGGCTACGACAACATCATGCGCCTGGCCGTGCACGCGGTGACCGAAGGCAGTATCGTTCCCAATATGGAGCGCTAACGCTCGTTGCCTATCGGCGCAAAGTGACGGGGCCGCAGGATCATCTCCTGCGGCCCCGTCTGGTGTGCGCGGATGTGTCCGCCAATCCGCGGCTGATGTTACGTGCCGTTACGCGATGGTTGCGCTGTAGGAGGCAACGTCCTCGTAGGAATCGGTCAGGTAGGCGTCGATGCCGATGGTCGTATTGACCAGGTCGTCAAGGCTATCGAGCGTGCCGTTCGAGAACGTGAATTCCTCAGTGGCGTTGGTGCCGGGCATCAGGTGAGCCGAGAACCAGGGTTCCTTCATGGTGCCGTTGACGTTGGTCTTGCCGGAAGGAGCGTAGAAGGTCAGGTCCTTGTCGCTCTTGTTGGTGATGTTGACGACAAAACCGATGTCGCCCCACTCGTCCTTGAACTTCTCGGTGATGGTGATGGTGCACAGGTCGTCATCGGCAACGGTGACGGCGGGGGAGATTTCAATCTTCTGGACGTCGTCGTCTTCGACGGCCTCGTCGATCTCTTCTTCCTTCTCGGCCGCCTCGCGATCCTTCTTCACCGTGCCGGACAGGTCCTTGTCGGACTTGCTAAAGACAAGATTGCCGTCATCCTCTTCGAGGATGAGTTTGCCGTCCTTGAGCT
Source organism: uncultured Collinsella sp. (assembly GCA_934675795.1). Taxonomy (GTDB): domain Bacteria; phylum Actinomycetota; class Coriobacteriia; order Coriobacteriales; family Coriobacteriaceae; genus Collinsella. The sequence continues at coordinate 54,612 of CAKURW010000001.1, read as the reverse complement.
TCATGTCATGCGACTCGTCTTCGGCGGTGATGGTTACGGTGGTGGCGTCCTTTGCCTCCCATTTCAGGTCGACGACTTCAAGGAACAGGTCGAGGGCGCCTGTACCGTCCTCATCGAGAATCAGGACGCAGTGGACACCCCAATCCTCGAGCATGTCCATGTACTCATCGGTCAGTTCTTCGCCCTCCAGGGTTCCACCCGAGAGTTCCCAGCTGCCGACGAAGTTGGCCTTGGGGTCTTTGCCGCCGCCGCTGCAGCCCGTCAGGGCAAAGGCGAGCGCAAGGACGCATGTCAGAAATGCGAGTACGGACTTTTTGAACGTTGTCTTCATGGTGTCCTCCTTAATCGAACGAAACCCATAGAAGCAGGAGCGGGGGCGGCGGATCCCCCGCCAATTACCAGATAGAGGGGCTAGGGCCTGGACGTTCCGCAGTTGCTGCAGAACTTGCCGCCGTTTTCGCTACCGCAGTTGGGGCAGAACCACTTGGCCGGTGCCGGGGCAGGCGCGGGGCTGCCGCACTCGGGGCAGAACTTGCCGGTGTTGGTGGCGCCGCAGCTGCAGGTCCACGTGCCGGCCGCAGGCGCGGCGGCGGGAGCCGGTGCGGGGGCGGGGGCCGGAGCCGGTTGCGGGGCGGCCTGCTGCTGCGCCTGGCCGGCAGCGAACAGCTGGCTGGCGTTCATGCCGCCCATGCCGCCTGCCATGCCCATGCCCATAAAGCCGGCCATCGCGCCGTTGGGGTTGGCTGCTGCCGCACGCATCGCGTCGCTCTGGGCGCTGGCGATGTTGGCGGCTGCCATGGTGGGATCGCGCATGACGGCGGCCTTCTGCAGGTCCTTGATCATCTGCTCGTCTTCTTGCGAGGCGGCGATGGAGTTTACGCCAAAGCTCACGATCTCGACGCCTCGCAGGTCACGCCAGTCGGCGGAGAGGACCTCGTTGAGCGCGCGGGCGAGCTCGGTGGTGTGGCCGGGGATGGCGCTGTAGCGGATGCCCATCTCCGAGATCTTGGCAAAGGCGGGCTGCAGGGCGGTGAGCAGCTCGGACTTAAGCTGGCTGTCGATCTTGTCGCGCGTGTAGCTATCGGTCACGTTGCCGCATACATTGGTGTAGAACAGCAGCGGGTTGGTGATGCGGTACGAATACTCGCCGTTGCAGCGCACGGAGATGTCGACGTCCAGGCCAATGTTGTTGTCGACCACGCGGAAGGGCACGGGCGAGGCGGTGCCGTACTTATTGCCGATAATCTCCTTGGTGTTAATGAAGTAGACGCGCTGGTCCTTGCCCGCGTCGCCGCCGAAGGTAAAGCGGCTGCCGATATTGGCGAAGGTCTCCTTGATGGAGTCGCCCAGGTTGCCGCTAAAGACGCTCGGCTCGCTGCCGGTATCGAAGACGAACTCGCCGGGCTCCAGTGCGACTTCGATGATCTTGCCGTTTTGCACCACGAGCATGCCCTGGCCGTCGTTGACGGCGATGACGGAGCCGTTGGAGATGACGTTGTCCTCGCCGTGTGTGTTGGAGCTGCGGCCGCCGGTTCGTTTGACGCCCTTGCAGGCCAAGACGTCAGCGGGCATCGATTCGCAGTAGATAAATTCCTTCCACTGGTCGGCCATGACGCCGCCGGCAGCTCCCAATCCAGCTTTCAAGAGTCCCATGGTGATCTTCCTTTCTCGTCAAAGTCCGGGTGGTATTGGTCGGATTGCTTAGTCGTCCTTGTCGTCCTTCATGACAACGGTGGTCTCGGTGTGGCTGAAGGTGTCGTGCTTCTCGACCAGGTCGAGCTCGCCGCAGTACTCGTCGGCGTGGGTTGCCTCGTTGGCTGTCTTGAGCTGGCCTACCAGCAGCACGTCTCCGATGATCACGATGATCAGCGGCGCGACGATGTTGATGAGGATGCCCTCGATATCAAAGGTGAGGTAATCCGGATCGAAGGCGTATTCGCCCATAAAGAGAATCTGGGAGAGGACAAATCCGATCACAAAGAACAGCAGCGAGGCGATAATGAGCTTGGGCTTGGAGCAGGGGAGCTCGCCGACCATACGGCCGGTTTGGCCGTTCATGGCAAACAGGTAGCTCTTGCCGTTCCACGAGGTCGAGAGCATCCAGACGGGGAACAAGGCGTAGTCGCTGTCTTCCCAGGTGTAGTCGAGCTGCTTGCTCTCGACCGAGGCATCGTCGTACTCATCGATAACGGTCTCGCGCAGGGCCGAGATCGTGCTTTCTTCCATACGGCGCTCGGCACGGGCCTTGCAAGTCTCGCAGTCCTCATCGTAACGGTTGGCGATGTAGCCGGGCATGTAGGCGACCGAGAACGGGCGCAGCGCGTCGTAGTCAAACGGTTCGATGGCGTCCATGTGGCCGTCGGGCATCTTGGACGATCCGTCGACGGGCACGCGCTCAAACGAGATATTGCCCTTACGGTAGGCATCGTAGTGGTCGGTGGTCGTGACGGTGCGGTCGGATTCCTCGGTCACGGTCTCGTTGGTTGCGTCAAAGTGCACTTCGCCGTCCACGCGGGCGCCGTAGAGCCAAAACGGCACGTAGACGCCTTGGACTTCGTCGATGTGGTTGCCGGTGACAAAGCTCTTGGGCAGCAGGATCTTGCCCTTGTAGTGCTCCTTGAGCGCGGCCAAGACATCGTCGCGCCCGAGCTTAAACGGAATCACCAGGTCGGGGGAGAAGTCGCCCGAGAGCTGACCAGGTGCCACGGCGGGGTTGCCACAGTACGGGCAGGTGGAGACGGCGACGGTGCCGTCCGAGATCAGCTCGGCGCCACACGACGAGCAGATATAGCCGGCGTTTTGGGCCAGTTCCTGCGCCGCATCGTCGGATGCGGGCTTGGATGCTGCGGCCGCCGCATCGGCTTTGGCATCTGCCTTGTCCTGGCGCTCGCGATAGAGAGCCTCGACCTCTTCGACTTCAAAGCGCGAGTCGCAGTAGTCGCAGACGAGCTTTTGCTCGGCGCTGGCAAAATGCAGCGGGCCGTCACAGGCAGGGCACTGATAGTTAACGCTTTCGAAGGCCATGATCGGTCCTTTCCGTGCCGGGAGCTAGGCGCCGATGGCGCCGCCGCAGTATTCGCAGCGCCCACTGGCATCGGGAATGGTGGTGGCACCGCAGAAGGGGCAGGTCACCGCGGTCTTGGGGGCCTTGGCGGCAACGACGCTATCGCGCGTCTCCTGACGCAGCTGCACCAGCGCGTCGCGAACCTCGGTTGCCTGACGTTTGGCCTCGCGGTACTCGATGGATCCGCGCTGCTCGATGGTGGAGTCGTTCACGCGCAGGTCGATCTCGGTAAAGTACGGCGTGTTGACGTGGATGGTCAGATTGAAGTCGTAATCCAGGTCGTAGCGCGGCGGGTCATAACTCTCGCGCTCGCCGTCCTTGGTCTCGCGATAGATCTCGGTGCGGTGCTCGTCGATATCCATATCGCAGCCGAGTACCTGCGAAAACTCGATGATGTCGGGGTTGGCGTCACGCCAGCGCGTCTGCGAGGTAATGATCAACAGGCCCGCGTCCTCGTCGAGCATGATGTTGGTGCGCCCGGCAGAAAGCGTGCGCGTGGGGTTGAACGATGCCAGGCGCTCGGCATTGGCCTCGCGATAGGCGAGCTGCTCGCGAATGTCGTCCGCGGTGCTAGAGCGATAACCGCCAAAGAAGGGGGAGAGCTTGCCGACGCATTCTTTGCACAGGTAGCCTTCGTTGATCTTGGTCTTACCTAGAAGTCCCAGCTCGGTACCGCAAATCGCGCACTCTTTCTTCTCGAACATCTTGTCGAAGAAGCCCATGATTGCCTCCCATCAACAGGTAGCGTGTGTCACTTTTGATGATGGGGGAGCGCGCGATCTTTCACGATACCCAGACGGCTCAAGGAGTCTCCACAACTGGGACACATGGCCCATTTTTCATCCCCAACTAAGTTGCGGTGAAATAGTTCCTAAATGGCGGCCTTAGAAGGCCAAACAGGAACTATTCCACCGCAACTTCTGGGTAGTCATTGGGGACGGTCTTAAACGACTAGTCGTTGGGGACAGTCTTTGTCGAATGTGGGCCTGTCGCCTGCTACGCGACAGTAACGGCGACCTGGGCGTAGCGGGTGCAGGGGCGCTCGGCATGCGTTTGCACGGTAAGGGTGAGCACGAAGCGGTCACCGGACTGCGCGTCGGCGGGTGCGGTGAACGTGGCGTCCGCCGCGCATTCCTGCCACAGCGACAGGTCTTGGGCGCCTGCATAGCTCGATGGCCCCATGGCGACATCCCAATGCGCGTCGAAGCCCCTGCCATCGGGGTCGACGATGGACGCTGCAAGGTCAATGCACTCGCCGACCGCGGCGTTTGTGTCGCTCGTGATCTCGGTAACATACGCCGGATGCGAGCAGGATGCCGGATCATGGGCACACCATTGCGCGCGGACGGCAAAGTCTTCCTGGTAGGCGCGCAGGTAGGGATTGGGGTTGCCGTCCACCGGCGTTCCCATGGCGGCAAAACCGGCGGGTGCGTCCAAATCGGGATGCCCATCGAGGAACATGCGGCCGAGCAGCGTATCGAAGCCACGGTCCTCAGCCCCGCGCAGGCCAAACGGCAGCAGCGGAATATAGGTCATGCTGTCGCCCTCGGCCATAAAATCGCCGCGCTCAAACTGCATCGCGGGCATGCCTTCCAAGCCCCAATCCAGACGGGCATGCTTGCCAAACTGGAATCGCTCGGGCTCGTTTTCGTACACCTTGCCATCGCCATAGAGCATATAGCGCGCCATAAGGGGGCCGTTGCCTTGGGTGAGGTTCTGCTCAGGCCAGGGAGCCTGAAACAGTGGCAGCGTATCGGGCTGAGCCATCTTGGCGTCGACGTAGCCACCATACATATAGGGAACGCACCAAAAGATGAGCTCGGGAAAAAGCTCGCGCCCATGGTCGAGCCAAGAATTGTCCTGCCCCACACCATCGGCAACGCCCATCACGCGCACCTTCTGATAGACACGCTGCTGCACGGAAGGCCATTCGGGTGTGGCGCGATAGCGCTCAGCAATACTCATGAGCGCACGAACGATCGTATTCATGCCACCCCAGCTGAGCAGCCAAAGCGTGCGCGGATCATCATCCAAAATCGTCTGCGCAATCACGCGCGATCCCTCAGTCTCCTCGCGCACATCGCCCTCAAAAGCAACATTGCCCACAAACGTACGCTCAATCATCTGAGCAGGCGAGGGAAACGGCGGCTCGCCGGCGGCAGCCGCATTAGCCTGCAACTGCGGCCAAGCCTGGGCATATTCATTACTCCAGAGACTTTCAATCCAATGCTCAGGAAACGGACGATACTCACGAAGCTCCCCAGCCGTGGGATCAGGCTCATGAGGCACAACATCCCATTCATAGGAGCGCCGCCCCTTAGTCCGCCAATGCGGATTCACCTCACCGAGCGTATGGACGCCATCCCCAAGAAAGTGATACTGCGAAGCCGTGTACACCACAGCCTGCACATCAAGCACATTAAGATACAGAGCCAAATGAACCAGAGAGTTCATATCATCGACTTCCATATCAGCAGTAACAATCACCCGAGTTAAATCGCGAGTCATAAGAAAGCTCCAACCAAAATCATTTCAGCCAGTTACGCGCAAGGCAAGACGGGACCCACGTCCCCATCGCCGTCAACCCGGCGGCCCGCCGGAAGCGCTCACCCAGGGTCAACAGCAACGGAAACGCAGCGGGGCCGAGGGCTTACCTCTGAAAATATTCCGCAGGGGGCGGCCCGGTTGCACAGCGCGAAGCGCGTGGTGCAACCGGGCCGCATGCCCGAGGACATTTTCAGAGGTAAGCCCTCGGCCCCGTGATGGGATAGATTACCTGTCGACCCTGGCCGACCACTCCCAGCAGCCCACCGGCTCGCCGTCGATGAGTACGTTGCCCCCGTCGAAGTCTTGATAACACAGGTCGTTGAATTGGTGGATCCACACGCCATGGTTGAACGTCTTCTTGGGCGAGCCGTCGGCCTCGCGGTAGCGCCCGGTCAGGTCCTCGACATGGCTAAAGTACGTGAGGTGCACGTTGGCGCCGACAGCGCGCAGGCGAGCCGTGAGCGGCAGCACGGTCTCCTGCGGGATCACGAGCTCATCGCCCTTGGAGTGCGTAAACCACAGCGGCGTCTTGGCAAGGGCGGTCACGTCCTCGTCCGTGGCGTTGTACCACGGCGCGCAGCAGGGAAGGCCCGCCGCGAAGAAATCGGGGTAGTCGGCGCACAGGCGCAGCGTCATAAAGCCGCCGTTGGAAAGGCCAGCGACCACGATACGGTCGGTGTCGATGCGGTCGGCATGCTCGGCGACAAACTCGTCGATGAGCGCCTTAATGACGGGGGAGTAGATGCTCTGGTTGGAGTGGCCGAGCTGCTCAGTGCCGTTGTCCATCCAAAACGTGGGCGACTGCGGCACGAGAACCCAGGCAAAGCCGCCAAAGTAGCGTTGGATCTGCGCCTGGCTGATGGCCGTCACGCGGTTGCCGATATAAGCGCGCGTGGCGCCCTCGCCTTGCGTAGCGCCCTTGCCCTCGCCAGCGCCGTGCAGGTACACCACGAGCGGGGCCTTCTGGGGCACGACTGTCGTTTCGGGCGCGAAGGGGTTGAAGCAGGCGGAGTCCTCGGCCTTAAAGCTGGGCTCAAAGAAGCCGTACTCGAGCGCGATGCCGTTGACGGCGGTCTTTTGCGTGGCATTGCTCCAGCCCTTGAGCGCGGGACAGATGTCGCCGCGGCAGGTGTCAAAGACCAGGCCGCAGGTTGGATCGTCACCGTCATTGCCGGGAAGGGCCGCGAGCTGCGTGATGCGCAGCTGGTCGTCGAGCAAGCGCGAGCCCATCACGCTGCCCTCGATCTTCTTGGTCAGGCGCTGCTCGGCGATCTCGAGCGCCACATGGGTGCCAAAGGCGAGCTTGCTTCCGCACTCATCGCACGGATAGGCGGCGAGGACGTCGACATAGCCTACGGAAGGTGCGGCGTGGTCGGCGCCGCGCTCTTTGCGCACCAGGATCTCGCCCGTGCGTTCATAGCGCTCTACATATATATGGAAGGTGCGCGCATCGATATCGTTGGCGCGAACGGTGCACGGCAGGTCGAGCACGACTTTGCTGATCCAGGGGCCAAAGTCTCCCAGCGTGGTGACGGTTGCGTAGGTGCACGATTTGAGTTCCATGAGCTGCCTCCTCTGCGCCGCGAGTGGTAAACATCAGCGGCAATACAACTTAAACATGTTTAGTTTAATGCAGAGCTACAGAACAGGCAGATGAACTCGGTAAACGGTCAAAATGAACACTCAACAAATTACTAAACATTCGTTTATCACCATTTAGCAGGGCTTTTGTTGATGGGTCAACAAAGAATAGAGGTGTTTACCAGATTAAAAGACCACGTAAATAGGCATTTAGCAGCAGAGCGTCAAATAGACAATCCCTTACCGTTCAAGTACGTTCACCCCCGATTTCCTACCGTTCACCGGACTACAGACGGCAAAATTGCCACAAATTAGACGTTCCGTGTAAACTAAAGCCCGTAAACGTTCAGTAAACACATTGTTTACGACAGCGTATCCAAGGGTTCGGTGGCCGTAAGGGGTTATAGTCGCCGAGCCAAAGGCGTGCCTACGCCCAAACGAGTAGGCACACGATGATATGGGGAGGGGTCCCATGGCAGTAGATAACAAGCAGATTGCCACCGATGTCCTCGAGCTCGTGGGCGGTGCGGAGAATGTTTCCGTCGCCACCAACTGCATGACGCGTCTGCGTCTGACGCTCAAGGACAACAACAAGGCCGACGTGGAGAAGATCAAGAAGGTCAAGGGTGTTCTGGGTTGCCAGTTCGCCGGCAGCCAGCTCCAGGTCATCATCGGCCAGAACGTGCCCAAGGTGCTCGCCGAGTTCGTCGCCATGTCCGGCGTCAAGCAGGGTGCCGCGGTCGACGAGAACCTCGATGCTCCCAAGGAGAAGTTCGAGCTCAAGAACCTGCCGAACATCATCCTCGACTATCTGTCGGGCTCCATGACCCAGCTGATCTCGCTGCTCATGGCCGGCGGTCTGTTCCGCACCATCGCTGCGGTCCTCGGTCCCACCATGCTCGGCGTTCTCTCTGACACCGATCCGACCTACACGTTCCTCTACACCACCCTGTACGAGGCCACGTTCACCTTTATCCCCATCTACCTGGGCTATGCCGCCGCTAAGAAGCTCGGCGCCTCCCCGGTTCTGGGCATGCTCCTCGGCGGCGCCCTCATGGCCCCGTCCGTCGTGAGTGTCGCGACCCAGGATGGCGGCGGAATCATCTCCGTCTACGGCATTCAGATCGCCGCTGCCAACTATAGCAGTCCGTCCTGCCGATTATCCTTTCGGTGCCTGTCCTCTACTTCGTCGAGAAGTTCTTTAAGAAGGTCATGCCCGACGTGCTCTCCACGGTCTTCACGCCGTTCTGCACCATGATCGTTACCATCCCCATCGCCTTCATCGTCCTCGCCCCGCTCGGCAACGAGATCGGCAGCCTCATCGCTAACGCCCTCTTCGGTCTCGCTGACATGGGTGGCATCGGTATCCTGCTCGTCATGGCCGTCCTCGGCGCCTTCTGGCAGCTCTTCGTGGTCTGCGGTATGCACATGCCCGTCATCCTGCTCGCTCAGGTTCAGATCATCGCTGCCGGCTACGATCCCTTCGTCTTCGTTTCCACCAACTGCGCTATGGCCGCTGTCTGGGGCTGCGCCTTCGGTGCCTTCCTCAAGATGAAGAACCCCGACGAGAAGGGTCTTGCCCTGGGCTACGTCATCTCCGCCATCGCCGGCGGCGTCACCGAGCCCGCACTCTTCGGTATCCTCATGCGCTTCCGTCGCACCATGTTCGGTATGTTCATCGGCGGTGCCATCGGCGCTGTGTTCTCCGGCCTCATGGGCGTTACCTATTACCTCGCTGGCGGTGCCTCCAACTTCCTGGTCTTCACCAACTACCTGCAGGGTGGCCAGATGAACACCGTCTGGGCTATCGTCGGTATGGCAATCTCCTTTGTCATCGCCGCTGCCGTCGTCTTCGTCGCCGGCTTCTCCAAGGAGGAGCTCGCCGAGATGGAGGCCTAAGGCCAAGCCATTCGGTCGCATACGACCTTACCTACACGACAGGGCCCCGTCAGGCGCAAGCCCGGCGGGGCCCTTCTTGCAAGGTAGACTGGAGTGGGCAAGTGGTGTCCGCCCGCAGGGGTTTGTTAAACGGCGGGGGCTTTCGCATCAGGGGTTACCGCGAAAGCTTCTGCCGGTTCGCAATTCCTTTATCGAGCGAAAGGACATGCAGATGAGTTTGGGAAAACTGACCGTCAACGGTCGTCAGGACGGTTTTTTGTGCGAGGGCAAGCCGTTCTTTTGGTTTGCCGATACGTGCTGGAGTGCGTTTACCAGCATCCCCGAGGCCGACTGGGACTACTATCTGACCCGCCGCGCCGAGCAGGGCATGAACGTGCTGCAGATTAACACGCTGCCGCAGTGGGATCGCTGCTGCCCCGATCTGGGCATTTGGCCCTATGCCAGCGAGGATGGCGTGCGCTTTGATTGGTCTCAACCCAACCAGGCGTATTGGGATCGCGCCGCCGCCATGTGCCGCGCTGCCGTCGAGCACGGCATTCGTCCGGCGCTCGTGCTCATGTGGTGCAACTACGTGCCCGGTACCTGGGGCGCTAAGATCGCCGAGCGTTGCGGTGCCGAGGTTATGCCGCGCGAGGAGGTCCGTGCCCACGTTGCCCGCGTCGTCGAGAACCTGGGCGAGTTCGATCCCGTCTATGTGGTGACGGGCGACACGGACTTTGCCGGTGACGAGGCGATTGCCTATTACGAGGATGCGCTCGACGAGGTTGCGAAGCGCGCGCCCGAGGCCCTGCGTACCATGCACATCAATCGCGGTAACCGCACGATTCCCGCGCAGTATTTGGACCGCCTGGACTTCTATATGTTCCAGCCCGGCCACAACTACGAAGGCCAGCCCGAGGCCTGGCACCTGCCGCAGGACTTTATCGCCAGCTATCCCAAAAAGCCGATGGTCAACTCCGAGCCCTGCTACGAGCAGATGGGTGCGTCGCGCAACGTGTACTGGCGTTTTACCGCGCAGGACTGTCGCGCGAGCGTGTGGTCTTCGATCCTTGCCGGCGCCAGCGCGGGCGTGACCTACGGCGCCCACGGCGTTTGGAGCTGGCAGACATCGCGCAGCCAGGGTTCGGTGCTGGGCGAGGGCTTTGACATGCCGTTCCGCTGGCAGGAGTGTCTGCAGTTTGCGGGCGTGTGGGATTTTGCCGCCATCGAGCACGTGCTTGCCGGCCTGGGTGCCACGCCTAGCGACGATGCTCTCGCCGTTATCCCGGCACAGGAGCTGCTCGATGACGCGCGCGAGTCCATCCGTGTGGCGCGTATTGGCGAGCGTGTCGTCACCTATCTGCCGCGCACCACGGCACTTACGTTTAAGCTCGATAGTGCGCGCGGCTGGTCGGCGACGGCCCTCGACATGGAGGCCAAGCGTATCGCCAAGCTGCCCGTTCGCGACAATGGCGACGGCACCGTGCGCGTGGCTCAGCATTCCTTTGAGCACGACGCCCTGGTGATCCTGACGCCCGAGCACTAACGCTCGAGCTTCGATCCCGAGTTGCTCCCTCGGCCCGGGCACCTCCCTCCCTTTTCCGATATCAACAACCCAGTCCCCTTTATATGTTGCGGTGGAATAGTTCCTAAATGACAGCCCGGGCCGGTCAAACAGGAACTATTTCACCGCAACTGCTGTTGGGGCATTTGCGCCGGATGCGTAACAGTTCGGGCATTGCGTGGATACTAAGACCCATTCTCCATTAAAATGGTTTTCCGGACATCTAAGCGGGTGGGGGCTACCATGAGGGACCTGGGAGACACAACCGCATATTTGCGCCGGGGCATACGGGAGATTCTGTGCCTGGCGCTTTTCTTTTTCACGTTTTTGGCCGGCGAGTACCTCTTTGACGTGCGCGTGGCCGAGTTTGTGCCGGCGAACGAGGTCGTTATCTACGAGAGCATCGTCGTCGGCGCGAGCGTGATCGGCTATTTTGTGCGTCCTCTCCTGTACTATCGCCGTCCCCAGACAATCGATGCAACGAGCGATATGACGGGCGTGCTGCTGGTGTCGGCATTGCTGCTGCTGATTATGGCGGCGCAGTTTCAGGTTGTGATTGCGGACGGTCTGGTGGCGTGCTGCGCCCTGGGCTACTGCGGATCGACCGCTCATGCCAATCTGGCGCGGCGTTTTGCGCAGACGCCTTGTCTGGCACGTGCCGTGGCGGTTTCTTATGCTGCGGGCATTTTGGTACAGGTGCTCAACCATATGGTGATGCCTGCGGGCATTCCTCAACAGTTTGTCCTTATTGCCTGTGCGATTGCGCTGGTTGGGCTGCTTCACGGTGCCCGCCGAGCTAAATTACGCGATGAGTCCGCGCCCGAGTTCGAAGCCGAGATTGCCGAGCTATCGGTCGATGCGTCGGAGCATGGCGCCAAGTGGCGCGATAATCCCGAGGCAAAGGCGGCCTTCCAGGGTGCCGTAGTGCGCTTGACGGTGGCGACCGCCTGCCTCACCGGCGTATTCGCGGCTCTCAATGCCGGTCTTACGACCTCGCATGCCGCCGGCGCTATCGATCTGGGTGACTGGCCGCGCTTGCTGCTGGTTGTGAGTGCGCTTGCTGCCGGCGCCCTGTATGACCTGCGCGGACGCTCGTATATGAATATCATCATGACGTGCGCCGCCATGCTGTCCACGCTCTCGTTCTTTGTGCTTATCACCGATGGCAACGGCGGCAATGCGCTCGCCGCCACGATTATCTTTTACCTGGGCACGGGCTTTTTCGTGGTGTTCTTCACCGCGAAGTTCGCCGCGATTTCGATGTATGCCCGCTGGTCGTATCTGTGGCCGTGCATGGGCCGCGTCATCAACAACATTTGCTCAATGCTTGTGACGGCTCCGGCGGTGGCGATCATCTCGAGCCAAAACGTGCTGATGGCGGTGGGTGTCGTACTCGTGCTGTTTGTCGGCATTGCGATCTCGCTGTTGGGGCAGTTTGGACAAGGCGTTGAGGACGAAGCGGGTCACAGGGGGCTGGCGTTTGCCACCGACGATCTTGGCGTGAGCCGTGCGCCCGATCAGGTCGACACGGTGTCCCTGGAGATACCGGAGCTTTCGTTTGACGATCGACTCGACGGTTTTGTAGCCGCCTTTGGACTTACCAAGCGCGAGCGCGATGTACTGGAGGCGCTGGTCGTATCGGACGACAGCGTGCAGGACGTTGCGGCAGCGCTCTTCCTTTCGCGTTCTACGCTCTACCGCCATATCGCCTCGATCAACAAAAAGACCGGTGCCGCCTCGCGCGTGGCCCTCATCAATTTCTTCTGGTCCTGGACACCCCAAGACTAGCCAAAACCACCACGAAGGGGACAGGCACCTTTGTGGTGGTTTTACCTGCAAAAATATGAATATGAGACATTTGTCACCTGCCGTTTTGGCGCTCAAAGGCATATGAATGTGATGTTGAGCGGAGCAGAACGGAAGGGGTGGGCCTATGGCGTCTCGTGGTTGCACGTCTAATAAAATTGCGGGCGCGCTTATCGCCGTGGTGGTCCTTGCTGCGGCGGTGACGCTTGTGCGGGCATACGGCTTTGGTGCCCGTGCCGACCAGGGAAAGAACGCCGCGCAAGCGTTGCTGAACGATTGTGCTGCCGATCCGGTGGCAGTCAAGCTTATCGAGGACGGCGAGGCGCGGACGGTCTATGAGACCGACGATGCCGAGCTGGTCGCATCGACTTTTGCCGCGCTCGACGATTGCACCGTGGGAGGTGCGGTGGATGGGCGGATGAGCGATGCCGGTCGCACGCTCGTCTTTGTCTATGAAGGCGGCTCGGAGCAATCGGTGGAGTTCGAGGGCGGGAATATCGTGCTCGACAAGACGGCATATCGCCTTGACGGTGCCGATGAACTGTGGCGACAGCTTGCCGCCATCAAGAACAGCCAATGAAATGAGGGGTGTACGGGATGAGTGATTTGAGATTCTGCCCGGCGTGCGGGATGCAGCTGCCGCGGGTCACCGGCGTGCCGGTGCGATTTTGCCCGGGCTGCGGTGTTCGGCTTGAAAGCGTTGAGGACAACCCGGGTGTCGCGGAACCCGCAAATGGGGCGGCTGCCGATGATGGCGCGGGCGAAGGTTATGAGCCGAGCGTGAACGCGCCGGTCGATGTGCCGATGCAGGATGCCGACGCCGCGTCGCCGGTCCGCGACGTGGCCGCAGCGGATGCTCCCCATGTCGGCGACCTTGAGCTCCATACCGCATGCGATGCCTCTGGCGGCCAAGCGCTCGCGCAAGTGGCGCTGCCGCGGGGTTGGCGTATCGAAGAGGCACATCTTGAGCGCAGCAGTAGCTTCGACTGCCCGATTTCAGTTGGCGTGACGGCGGCGGGCCCGACGGGCGAACGCATCATGTATCGCTCCGAGCTCTGCTACGTGGACGCGGGCGCCGTTGCCAAGCGCATCCCCACGCAAACCGAGCGCAAGGCGTTTCTGCATGTGGAGGCGGCGTGCGACGAGCTGGCTCAAGCCTGCGCGACGCAATTGGGCGCACGGGCGGAGGTTGTGGCCGAGCAGCCGTACCCATCGAGCGCGGCGGTCGATATCGAGCACGAGCGTGCCCGCGTAAAGCGCGAGGCTGCAAACGACTTTGCGATTCAGGGCTTTTCGATGGAACCGAGCGATGTGGTCTATGAGTGCCGTATGCGCCGATATCGGCTCGCGGGCGCCCCGGTGCCTACCGAGCTTGCGGTGGCGGCCAAAGTCGAGGGCTATGTAGCCTCGATCGGTGGGGTCGCGGGCTCTGCGGGCAAAGGCGTTGCCGCCGGGGCCGAGGCGCTGCTGGGCGCGGGCCTTTCGAGCGGACTGATTGGTGGCGTTCTGGGCAAGCGCCTGCGCGAGCGCCAGGCGGCTGCGGCGGCGGGTCAGGGCGCCGCGAAAGATCAGGCCACGGATCAGGGCAATTGCCCAGCCGGGGCGCCGTTCAAGCTGGGCGCGGCCGACCTGTTGCAGTGGCGTATCAGGGACAGCTTCTGCCTGGTTGCGCCAGAAGGCCGTCTGGACGAGGCGGCCTCCACGGCGCTTGCCTCAATGGCATCGACCCTGCGGCTCAAACCGTCGATTGCGCGCGAAGCGTGCGCTCAAAAGCAGCAGATGGTGCTCGAGCAGCGTCAGCGCACGCAGATGAACATCGCCCAGCAGCAACAGCAGTTCGCAGCCTGGCAGCAGATGCATGCCTCGCAGCAGGCGGCGTTCGACAGCTACCAGCAGGCTTGGTTTGAGCGCAGCGATCGCCAACACGCCGCGAACATGGCCGCCAGCGCAGCCAATTTCTCCAGCGCAGGTGTGGGAACGGGCGCGGCCTCGTATTCCGATGCTATCCGCGGGGTCAACCATTACACCAGGCCCGACGGTACCGATGTCGAGGTTTCGGTGATGGCGGATCAAGCTTGGGTGAACGGCTCGGGCGACGTGATCGGCACGCGCGATGGCTTTGAGCCCGGTTTTGGCTGGACGGAGCTGCCCCGTCAATAGCGTGAGTGGGCTACGGGAGGATCGGTGTCGAGGCGTTGCTCGGCGCTGTGATAAGAAACGGGAAAGGAACAACGATGAGGGAGACGGTTATTTCGCGCACGGCGTTTGTCGCGGCGGCGGGAACGGCGTTGCTGACGCTTGCGGGATGCGGCGGACAGCAGGCGCAGGACACGACGGGTTTTAACGACGATCGTCCGGTAAAGGACAAGATGGATGCGGGCTCGTCATCGGGCGATTCCGGTGATGCGGGCGGCGGTGCGGATACAGACAGCGGCTCGACGGACGCGTTCGATACGTGGTCGGATGACTGCTGGGATGCGCACCGCAACATCAGCATCGCAGCGTTGCTCGAGCTTAAGGGCTGGCAGTTGCAGGAGTTTGCGTCGCAACAGGGTTATACCTGGCAAGATGCGCTCGAGATGTACGAGAACGAGGCAGGTCGCGTGCTCAGCGTCTGCAATATCAGCAAGGATGGCGCAACCGAATGGCTCGGCGAGGATGAAATCGGAAAGCTCGACAAGGGCGGCACCGGGAGTACCGTGATGTTTACGCTGCAGCTTGCGGGCTATTCGAGCTGCGAGGATGTTATCGCGGGCTTTTCCGTTCCGGTTGAGGACCGGGCGCAGATCACCTCGGGCTCGTGGATTGCGTGCGTCTACGGTTCCAACATGGCGCGTCACGTTGCCATGGTGAGCCCGATGGAAAACGGTGACTACCGCCTGGACCTCATTACCGAAGAGGCTATCAAAACCGGTACGTTTATCCAAGGCGGCGGTGCCCCCACGATTAACGAATTTTGGCAGGAGAAGACCGGGCGCGCGCTCGGCTAAGTGCGATGCGGCCAATAGCATAGCGAGGGACGAACATGATGAACGAGATGACGATGAGCCGTGCGGTCTTTGTGGCGGGCGCGGGCGCGGCGGCTTGCGCGCTGGCTGGCTGCTCGGGCACAACGGGCGGCGCCAAAGCAGCGAGCACGGCGGACGCCGCCTGCGTGGACGACAATGCTAACGTGACGGTCTATGCCGCGATCAACTTGGCTGGTGCCGATATGGTGCGCCTGCTCAAACATCAAAATTATGAGTGGCAAGGCGAGAACGTGGGCTACGGCGCCGTCGATGACGCGGGATTTTTCGCTTTTACCTTTTCCAAGGTTTCGGACGATGTGGACGAACTTGCGAACAGCGCGATACCGCTTTCGGAGTCCGAGTACGAGGAGCTTGAACCGGGCGGCGGAGACGAAAACATCGCGATTCTGCTCTCGGTGGGCGGCTATACGAAGGGCGAGCGGGCGCTCATCGGCGCGATTGGCGATGCGGCGATGGTGCAGGAGAAATGCACGATCGATGATGCCCAGTATTGGCTGGTCAAGGCGCTTGACGGCCACCGCTACGTGATTATGGCCAACGACACCGAAGACGATGGCGATGGCGATAGCGCTCATGACATCTATATCTACAATGAGGCTTTTATTCGAACCGGCTACTTGAGCGGCGGCGACCAGATCGATATCGATGAGCTCTGGAGCCGCCTGACCAACGCCTCGTAACGCCCCAAAACCACCACAAAGGGGACAGGCACCTTTGTGGTGGTTTTGCCTTAGGGCTGTCTGTTACAGCAGCTCACCGTGACGGGCGATGTAGTGGCGCTTGGCCAGCTGGGTCAGCGCAATGTAGGCGGCGACGATGCCGATGAGCAGCGTAAAGAAGCTCGCCGGCAGCGGCATGAGGCCCAGAGCCTCGGCGATGGGGCTTGCCGGCAGCCAAGTGACGAGCGTCAGGCCCAGTACGGTGAGCACGCACAGCGCGGGCGCGGCGTGGTCGCGCGGGCTCGGCAGGTGCGGGGAGCGCAGCATGTGGATTACGAGCGTCTGCGACCACATAGACTCAACGAACCAACCGCTCTGGAAAATCGCCGCAAAGGTTGCGATGCCGGCAACATTGCCCGCGGCGGCAAGCTCGGCCCAGCTCGCGCCCACGGTGGCGGGGCACACCGCAAAGAAGAGCGCGGCGAAGGTCACGATGTCAAACAGCGAGCTCACGGGACCCATTTCGAGCATAAAGCCCTTGATGGACGCGGCGTCCCAGGCGCGCGGGCGGGCGGTCCAGGCATCGTCGACGGTGTCCCACGGCAGCGCGATGCACACGATCTCGTAGACCAGCGACAGCAGCACTAGTTGCAGGGCGCTCATGGGCAAGAACGGCAGGAACAGGCTCGCGACGGTCACGGACAGTACGTTGCCAAAGTTGGAGCTCACCGTGGTCTTGAGGTACTTGAGCAGGTTGCCGTAGGTGCGACGGCCTTCGATGATGCCGCGCTCGAGCACGCCCAGGTCCTTCTGGAGCAAGATGATATCGGCGGATTCCTTGGCGATATCGACGGCGGAGTCGACCGAGATGCCGCAGTCGCTCGCACGCATGGCGGCGGCGTCGTTGATGCCGTCGCCCATAAAGCCCACGGTATGGCCGAGCACCTCGCGCATGACGCGCACCAGGCGTGCCTTCTGCAGCGGCGAGAGCTTGGCAAAGAGATGCGTCTGTTCGGCGCGCTCCGCCAGCTCGGCATCGTCGAGCGCGTCGATCTCGGAGCCCAGCAAGACGTTGCTCGCGTCGATGCCGATCTGCTCGCAGACGGTGGCGGCGACGCGGTCGTTGTCGCCGGTCAGGACTTTCACCGCCACGCCCTTGGCCTCGAGGGTGGCGACGGCGCCCGCGGCGCTCGCTTTGGGCGGATCGAGGAAGGCCAAAAAGCCCATCAGCACCATGTCGCACTCGTCGGCGATGCCAAACTCGCCCACAGTGCGCGGGTTGGTCTTCTGTGCCACGGCGATCACACGCAGGCCTTCGGCGTTGAGCCCTGCCACTTGCTTGCGAATCTGGGCTAGTTTCTCGTCGGTAAGCGGCCGGGCGGTGCCGTCCACCTCGACGTAGGAGCAAATCTCGAGCATTTCCTCGGCAGCGCCCTTGGTGACCATCTGGGTCTTTCCTTGGGCGTCGGCGACGACCACGCTCAGGCGACGACGCGAGAAGTCGAAGGGCACCTCGTCGACCTTGGTGTAGCGGTCGCGCAGGCTCTGGCCCAGCATGGAATCGGGCGCAACGGTCGAGAGCGTAACATCGGCGCGGTCGATAACGGCTAGGTCGATGAGGTTCTTGAGGCCGGTCTGGAAGAAGCTGTTCAAGAACGCATGGCGCAGCACGCGCGTATCCTCGTTGCCGTCGGTGTTGAGGTAGCGCTCGAGCACGATGCGGTCCTCGGTGAGGGTGCCGGTCTTGTCGCAGCACAGCACGTCCATGGCGCCGAGGTTTTGGATCGCAGACAGTTCCTTGACGATGACCTGGCGGCGGGCGAGGTCCTTGGCTCCCTGCGACAGACTCGTGGTCACGATGACGGGAAGCATTTGCGGCGTGATGCCCACGGCCACGCTCGTGGCGAACAGCAGCGCATCGATGACGTTGCCCTTGGTGGCGGCGTTGATGGCAAAGACTGCCGGCGCCATGACGAGCATCAGGCGCACCAGCAGCATCGAGACGCTCGAGACGCCGCGGTCGAACGCGCTCTTCTCGCCGCGCCCGTTGAGCATCTTGGCGATGCCGCCCAAGTAGGTGTCCGAACCGGTGGCCACGACAAGCGCCATGGCGGTGCCGTTTTGCACGGAGGTGCCGGTAAAGACGATGTTCTTGCAGGCGGAGAGCGGCAGCGTGGAGCTGTCGGCGCCTTCGACGACGGTGGCGACGGCGGTCTTCTCGACGGCCTCGCTTTCGCCGGTGAGGGCGGACTCGATCACAAACAGGTCGCGTGCGGTGATGATGCGGGCATCGGCCGGCACCATGTCGCCGGCGGAGAGGCGGATCACGTCGCCGGGGACGAGCTCATCGAAGGGTATCTCGATGCGCTCGCCGTCGCGCAGGGCGGTGCAGGTGTTGGAGACCAGGTCCTTGAGGGCCTCTGCCGCATTGCCGCTGCGTGCTTCCTGGATAAACTTCATGCCGCCCGATACCAGTAGCATGATGCCGATGACGATGACCGTGGAGGGGTCGCGCTGCGGCTCGGGCACGGCGAGCACGTCGATGTAGAGCGAGACCAGCGCGAGCGCGGCGAGGATGCCGGCGAAGGGGTCGATGAAGGCGTCGGCGATGCGGCGGGCAAGTGTCTTGGTCGGCGCCTCGATGGTGTTGGGACCGGCGGCGTCCAGGCGCTCGGCGGCCTGCCCGGCGGTGAGGCCGTCAGCCGTGGCGTCGAGCAGCACGAGGGAGTCCTCGGCGCTATGGGTTGCGGCAAAGATGGTGTTCTTGGCAAGGCCGGCGTGAGCGGCAGGGCGCGCCGTGCGGCGGCGCTTGGAGATGACTTCGAGTACCGTGGCGGTTTTGAGCATCAGCATAGGGTCCTCCTTGTTAAAGGGAGTTAGCGTACGTGTCGTATTGAATTGCAAAAAACCTAGATGTCGCTCACGTCATGCTCGCGAATCACCACAAGGGGGGCAGGCACCTTTGTGGTGGTTTTGGTGATCGACTGTTGGCGCTTATGCGTGCGCGGAATCCTCGCGGCGTGCCGAGGGCGACATGCAGGTTTTTCGACTATGGCTGCCTTCCATGGCACACCTCCTTAAGGCCGGGCGCAGCGCGCTTTGGGTATCTCGTACCCGTTTCAATCCGCCGGTATTTTTGACGAGGGGGTTTGCCGTGTCAACCCCATTGTTCGGAAAATCATCGCCCCTGACAAAGCCCTTACAGAGCGCCATGGCTTCAAAGCGCGCCCGCATCGACGTCCTACCTGCGCTAAACTGTGAAGCACGTACGCGATTACGAGAGGAGCCCGCATGGAGGCTTACAAGCAAGAGTTCATCAAGTTTATGGTCGAGTCCGACGTTCTTAAGTTCGGCAGCTTTACGCTCAAGAGCGGCCGTCAGTCCCCGTTCTTTATGAACGCCGGCGCTTACGTGACGGGCTACCAGCTCAAGAAGTTGGGCGAGTATTACGCCCAGGCAATCCACGATAACTTTGGTGACGACTTTGACGTGCTGTTTGGACCGGCCTACAAGGGCATTCCCCTGGCCGTCGTGACCGCCATTGCCTACCACGAGCTGTACGGCAAGGAGGTCAAGTACTGCTGCGACCGCAAGGAGGCCAAGGACCACGGCGCCGACAAGGGCAACCTGCTGGGCTACGAGCCCCAGGACGGCGACCGCGTAGTCATGGTCGAGGACGTCACCACCAGCGGTAAGTCCATCGACGAGACCTATCCCAAGGTCAAGGCTGCTGCCGATGTCGAGATCAAGGGCCTGATTGTGTCCCTCAACCGCATGGAAGTCGGCAAGGGTGGCGTGACCACCGCGCAGAAGGAGATCGAGGCCAAGTACGGTTTCCCCGTCGCGAGCATCGTCTCCATGGCCGAGGTCGTCGAGACCCTCTACAACCACGAGATCGACGGCAAGGTCGTCATCGATGACGAGCTCAAGGCCGCCATCGACGCCTACTACGAGCAGTACGGAGTCCGGGAGTAGTTACGCGGTTTTCCAAACCGCGTAACGGCTCGACGCTGCGCGCCGCCCAGAGCGACAATTTGTCATTCAAAAAGGCAAGGCATGACCAGAAGGTCTATGCCTTGCCTTTTTCATGCCAACTTGTTCGCTCTGGACGTCGCTCGCTGTCCGTCCTCTACCTGCGGCGTTGTCTTGCCCCGGATGCGGCAGTAGTCATTGGGGACGTTCTTGTTTGACTAGTCGTTTAAGAACGTCCCCAATGACTAGTCAGAGATGAGCGTGGGTAATCTCCCGGTTTTGGCCTGTGTGGGGGCTCAAAGTGGGAGATTATCCACGCTCGTGATTTGAGTGTCCGAAAATCCACGCTCGTTTGGTCGGTGCATGTCTACGCAGCGTAGGTTGTCGAGGGCTGTCTTCAAATGGATACTGGCTCTTGAACCGGTTCGCTCCATTCTTCCAATCTGATCGGACATCTCATGAACCAGACACCGCAAAGCAATGTCCCCCATACTTTTTTGGCAGCACATGCCATCAAGCGGCTGCGCGAAGATCGCGGCCTCACCCAGCGCGCCCTGGCGGAAAGCCTTGGCGTGACCGATAAAGCCGTCAGCAAGTGGGAGTCCGGCCGCGGCCTTCCCGACATTTCCCTCGTTGAGCCTTTGGCCCAGAGACTCGGCATAAGCGTGGCTGAGCTTTTGGCTGGTGACATTCGGGCCAACGCCAACCGTGCAGGCAATATGCTCAAAGGCGTCTTTTACGTTTGCCCTATCTGCGGAAACGTTGTGCACGCGCTCGGAGAAGGCAGCTTTAGCTGTTGCGGCTCCACGATGTTTCCCCAGGAGGCCGAAGAGCCGGACGCGGATCACGCCTTTTCCATCGAGCGCATCGAGGACGATTGGTACGTCACGCTCGACCATCCCATGACCAAGGATCATTACATTAGCTTTGTGGCATATGCGACTATGGATGGCATCTGCCTCAAGAAGCTCTATCCAGAGCAATCGGTGCAACCGCGTTTTCATATCACCGGACGCGGCAGAATGTACCTCTACTGTAACCAGCACGGACTCTTTGTTTTGCCGACGCCTCGCAAGTAAAAGCCCGCTGTCCGCCCGATGCCCCTGCGCCAACGAGTTGCGGTGGAATAGTTCCTGAAAGTGCTGGTTTAGAGCCTAAACAGGAGCTATTTCACCGCAACTTAGGAGGGCGATTGGAGGCGCGGTGGGGCCGGATTGTTATTTGAGGCCGGGGAGGCGGGTGTAGGGGAACGAGCGCTCTAGGAACTCGGCGCAGCGGGCGTAGTCTTTGGCAAAGTAGCTGCTGTAGAGCGAATCGAGCACGTATTGCACGGCGATGTGGCTGGCGAACTGCGTGATGCGGTGCGTCATGCTCTCGTGGTCGCTCACCGTGAGGTAGGCGGCAAAGCCGGGGTGCAGGCGCGCACAATAAGGTGTGCCGATGACAATGACGGGAACATGTCGGCTGCTGAGGATCGGCAAGATTTCCTTGAGGTTGGGTGCAAGGCCGCTGTAGGAGATGACGATCGCCACATTGCCGGAATCCGAGGCGAGCGCCGTGCGCACCTGGGCCTCGGTGCTGCTGTAGCATGTGGCGCTCTTGCCGGACGAAAGTAGGCGGTCGCGGAACATCCCCGCTGGATAGAGGTTGTGCGAGCCGGTGTAGATATCGACCTGCCGTGCCTTCGCGATCAGTTTGGCGGCGTGGTCGAGCTGCGCGGGGTCGAGCAGCTCCTGCGTCTCGGCCAGCGTGGTCTGGTAGAGCCCTTCCATGCGCTCCATAACCTGCGCGGGCGTGGACGTGGCATCGAAGGGAAAGTTGATGTCCACGTCGCGCCGGTTGCCCGCCTCGGTCGCCTGGCGGATGAGCTCGACCTTGAGGTCTTTGAATCCCTTGAGGCCGAGCTTTTTGCAAAAGCGGTGCACGCTCGCGACCGAAACGTTGGCGCACGCGGCAAATTCCTTAATGGAAAGCCCGCGCACATCCTCGCCCATGGCGAGGGCCGTTCGCCCAAGTTGTTGCTCGGTGGGGGTGAGGCTTTTGCCCTGCGTGATCTTTCGCCTGATATCCATATGGCTCCTATGCGTTTGCGTCGCGATAAACCAATCATAGCGATAAATAAAACGTTCGGCTTGGCTGGGAGTTTTGGTCCGCCGGTCTATGAACGACGGACCGCTCGACGCTGCGCGGGCTCAACATAGGGCGCTGTCCTTGTTGGGCCGTTTGCGCCCGGGGCGTTACCCGAGCACGCGTACGGGCCCCAAGAGACCGCTGGGATCGGAGGGCTCGGTCATGCCGAACACGTCGGGGACGGCGTGGTCGAGAGTGTTGATGATATCGATCGCAAGCGCGTGCTCACCGGCCAAAAGCGCGCCGGCCTCAAAGCGGTAAGGCGGACAGATGCGCGTGCCGAGGGATTTGCCGTCGAGGGTGACGGTTGCGGTCTCAAAGACCTCGCCAAGGTCGATGACGGTGCGGGTGGCCGCTTCGCCCAGGACAAAGGAGGCCCGGTAGCGGAATGTGCCGGCCTTGCCGGGGAACTCGGCCGAGGAAAGGTCGTGCAGGTCTGCAAGCTCAACAAACTCGCCAAAGGCATCGGTGCCAGGGGCAGAGAAGGCAACCGCCCAGGGCCCGTCGACGCATGTGGCTTCGTCTCCAGCAGTTGCCGCGCCGGCGGAACCTGTAGCCCCAAGGACCACGATGCAGCTCTCGTAGGGAGCCAGCTCGAGCGTGCCGTCAAAGGCGGCGGGATCGGTGCCGTTGAGCAGGTCGAGGCGCGCGCCTGCAACGGGTGTGTCGTCGGCAAGCGCAATCTGAGTGGAGATACCCTGCTTGGGATGCTCGTTGACGAGCATTAGATAGGTCTCGCCCGCCCGCTCGTAGCGCAGCGCGCGCAGCCAGGGCTGGGGCTCGGCACAAACCACGGTCTGCATACCGGCGTCGGCAAGCGTGCCTGCGAGCTCGGCGGTTGCCAGGAGCTTGATGCCGGCGACCGCGGCTGCATCCACGGAGGCAAAGCCCTCGCGGGCTGCAATATCACCGTCGTAGCGCTTGCTCGGCAACTCATCCAGCGCGTACACGGCAACACCTGCGGCTGCGGCGCGCGCGGCAAAGTCGAGCACGGCTCCGCCGACAAACTCGGCTCCGGGCATCACCAGGCAGCGGTATGCCTGGCCGTTCACGCCAAAGCCGCTACCGTCTGCGGCAATTTCAACGGCATAGCGCCCTGCGTCCTCAAATGCCTCTGCCGGCACGATGTCAAAGTCGACCTGCGCGCGCATAAGCTCGGAGGCGGCATGCTGCATAAAGTTCGCCTCGCCTGCCCACTCGGCGTCCGCATGGTAGAGAAGCGCCACCGGGGTCGTTGCGCGCCCGCCGCTCAGCAGGCTCGCCGTACGGTTCATGTAGCTCATGAGCTGCCCAAAGTGTGCAAACTGGGGGTTTTGGCCATGCGCATAGAAATGCGGCGGGCAGTCCCAGTCGGGGAAGGCGGCCATGCTAAAGGCATGCGGCACAAACCAATTGACGCCGCGCACCAAAAAATGATCGGCGATCCACTTCATCTCGCGTAGGCCTTCGTGCCATCCAAATGCGCCAAAGACCTCGGCCATGCAGCGCCCCTGCTTTTTGGGATCGAGGTGTGCTGCCGAGGAGCCCAGCTTGGGCAGCACGTAGTTATAGAACTCGAGGTCCCACACGCCGCGTCCGTAGCTGTGAAGGCCGCGGTCCATGCCGGGTACCAGCTGGTTGATCACGATGTCGACGCCCGCCATGTCCTGACCGCCCACGGCGCGGAAGTAGTGCCCGGCGCCCACGCCCAGGCGCGCGTGGCAGTCCTTGTCCTCGATAACGTGGCCGATGTACTGCACGCCGCGCGCGCGGCACCAGTCTCCGAGCTGGTCGCAGAAGCACTCCTTATAGAGGGTGCTCGCGATGTCCATATAGACGTGGCGTACGTGCGCGCCGGCCGGCTCGCGGTCCCACAGGTGCGGGAGCTCGGCCAGGTAGCGCTCGCCCAGTGCCGCGCGTAGGCGACGCTCAAGCTCGGCCGACCAGGGTAGGGGCGCGGTGGCCTTGCCGATGAGCGTGTCCGAGATGCCATCGGGGCCCGTGGTGCCCTTCTCGTTGGCAAATCCGGGCTCATCGGAGAAAAAGCCCAGGATCGTCTTGCCAAACTCATCGCCCAGATGCTCAAAATGCGGCTCGTAGACAGCATCGATGAGCTGCGCCACCGAGGCGCGGTCGACCATATTGATGTAGTCCTCGTTGTAGGAGGTCTTGCCGCTCGTGAACATCACGCATGCCTGCGTGAGGCCCGCAGGTGCATCGAAGACCAGGCGGCTGGGGTTGCCGTCTGCATCGTCGATTACTCGGTAAGCGACGTCGACGGGGCTGCCGTCCTGCATAAATGTCACGCCGTAGAAGCGCTCCGTTTTGTCGAGCATGTTGGCGAGCGCGATGCTCGCGGCGGACGTGGGGCCCACGATGTCGAACGTGCGGTGCGTGAGCACGATCTTGCGGAGCTCGGGCACGGCCTCCTTGACGGCGCCGTTGGCAAAGCCCGTGGGGAAGTGTGCGTCGTCCAAGATCCAGAGCTTAAGGCCCAGCTGCCTGCACTCGTCAATGACAAAGTGCAAGTCGCGCCACCAGCCCTCGCCGCAAAAATCGGGGTGTGGGCGGCTTTCGAGACAGACCTCGTGGATGTCGGCGCCGGCGATCTTTTCCAGATACTCGGCAATGGTCTTATGGCTCTCGCCCTTCATCCACAAAAACGGAAGCACGTGGTTGTCGTATGTGCCCTCGAGCACCTGCTGATAGTACGCGGTCATGGATCCTCCTTGGCTCGATCGATCTGCTGCATAGCACAGATTATGGACGCGTCGGCGCGTTCTGCTAATATCTGAATCACGACGAACTATGACCAAATCAACGATTGGCAAGCCATGGAGATCGACGAGCTCGAGCGTAGGCTCAGCGAACTGAGCGCCAGTGAGATCGCTTATAAAGACGGCATGGCATTTGATTGGTCGATTATGACCGAGCATGTCGAAATCGACGGATGCCCAGTGCGCAAGATTGGGCAGCCAGGGTTTGCCTATGCCCAGCCCGGCATGCCGCGTGGCCTGACGATAAGGAAAAACTCGCGCTTTAATGCAGTTCCCGAGCACGTGCATGATTACGTGGAGCTGAGCTATGTGTATCGCGGACGCTGCCCGCAGACGGTGGCGGGGGAGAGGCTCGAGCTGGGCCGCAACGAGGTGCTTTTGCTCGACGCCCTCTGCCCGCATGCCGTGGCGGCGCTTGGTGAGGACGACATCATGCTGAGCATGACCGTTTCACGCTCTTTTTTGCGCCGGAGTCTCGAGTCGAGCCTCTCGCGCGAGAGCGCGGTCTCGCGGTTTTTGTTCAACGCGCTCAACAGCGAGACGGACCATCGGGGCCATGTCCGTTTTCATTGCGGCGAGAGCCGTCGGATTCGGCGCTACATGCAGGAGATGCTCTGCGAGCTGTACGACCCGAGCCCCAACGGTCCCGAGATCGTCTTGCGTCTGTTTCAGCTGTTTTTGGCCGAGCTCATGGATTGCTACGAGCGCGAGCTGGTGCGCGGCGCGGCGGACGGCGCAGCGGGGCCCACTGCCCTGGTGACGGGAATGCTTGGCTATATCGATCGCGAATTCGCTGCATGCTCCCTCGAGGGGATGGCGGCGGAGTTTGGCTTGAGCCCTAATTATGCGACGGCGCTCCTCAAGCGGCATGTGGGCAAGACCTTTAGGCAGCTTGTGCAGGAGCGACGCCTGGTACGTGCGGCCGAGCTTCTGCGCGGCGGCGCCACGGCCGGGGCGGCTGCGCATGCGGTGGGCTATGAAAACATGAGCTTCTTCTACCGTAAGTTTCACGACAAGTATGGCTGCACCCCCGCGGCATACCGCCGGTAAGCGCGGGGCGGATTGTCTTCGCTCCTTCGGTGTCAAAAAGTTTCAGCTGCAGCGCTGTTGCAGCGCGCGTCTGCGAAAAGAAGTGTCCAAATCGGCGCCTTCGCCCTGGCCTGGAGCGACTCGGCGGCATACTCGTTTCATCAGCAACACGCATGAGCGAGGAGGCACTTATGGGATTCCCCGAGGGTTTCTATTGGGGTGGCGCCACCGCCGCCAACCAGTTTGAGGGCGCTTGGAACGTGGACGGCCGCGGCGCTTCCGTCGACGACCACTTCCTGGGCGGCAGCTATAAGGAGCCGCGTCAGATCACGATCGACATCGACCCCAACCGCTTCTACCCCAACCATGACGGCATCGACTTCTACCATCACTACGAGGAGGATATCGCGCTGTTCGCCGAGATGGGCTTCAACATGTTCCGCATGTCCATCTCTTGGAGCCGCATCTTCCCCAACGGCGACGATGCCGAGCCCAACGAGGCCGGCCTCGCCTTCTACGACCGCGTTTTCGACTGCCTGCGCGCTCACAATATTGAGCCGCTCGTGACCCTCTCGCACTACGAGATGCCCTATCACCTGGTCGAGAAGTACAACGGCTGGGCGAGCCGCGAGCTCATCGGCTTCTTTGAGAAGTATTGCCAGACCGTCTTCGACCGCTATCAGGACAAGGTCAAGTTCTGGCTCACCTTCAACGAGATCAACTGCGGCACTCAGGACATGGGTGCCATGATGGAGACCGGCCTGATCCAGGGCTTCGAGGGCCCGGCAAGCGCCATCAAGACCACCGCTCAGCAGCGCTTCCAGGCCCTGCATCACCAGTTTGTCGCCAGCGGCCGCGTCGTGCGCTACGCCCACGAGCACTACCCACAGTTCAAGATGGGCAACATGGACTGCTTTATCCTCTCCTACGCCGCCACGTGCGATCCGGTCGACGTGTTCGCCACGCAGCAGCAGATGAACTCCATGAACTGGTACTGCTCCGATGTACAGGTGCGCGGCAAGTACCCGTTCTACGCCAAGCGCTTCTGGGCCGAGAACGACGTCGAGCTCGCGATGGAGGACGGCGACCTGCAGGATATCGCCGATGGCAAGGTCGACTTCTACACCTTTAGCTACTACATGTCCGGTACCGTGGGCACCCACAAGGACCACGAGATGACCGAGGGCAACATGACCTTTGGCGGCAAGAACCCCTACCTGGAGTCCACCGACTGGGGTTGGCAGATCGACCCGCTGGGCCTGCGTATCGCCCTCAACGAGATCTACGCCCGCTACGAGATTCCGCTGATGGTGGTCGAGAACGGCATGGGTGCCTACGACGAGGTCGAGGAGGACGGCTCCATTCACGATCCGTACCGCATCGCCTATCTGCAGAGTCACATCAAGGCCATGGGCGAGGCCGTCGCCGATGGTGTTGACCTGATTGCCTACACCTGGTGGGGCCCCATCGACCTGGTGTCCGCCGGCACCGGCGAGATGCGCAAGCGCTACGGCTTCATCCACGTCGACAAGTACGACGACGGCACCGGCACCTACGAGCGCCGCCGCAAGGACAGCTTCTTCGCATACCAGAAGATTATCAAGTCCAACGGCGCTGAGGGCTTGGAGTAATTGAGTTCCGGCGATTGAGTTCCGGCGTTCTGACGAACGCCGGACCGGCGGCCGATTTCGTGACCACGAATGTCGACGACGACGGCATCTGGAACGCCTTCGTGCGCCTGGGGCTCATCGAGGGTTAATCAACAAAACTGGTGCCGATGGACAAAGACGTCGGCAGAGTTTTCGATTCGACTCCCCACCTTAGTTTTGGTCCAATTGGCACTATAATCACCATAGGCATGCGCACTACGTTGCGCTTAATCAAGAGGAGAAAACGTATGGGTCTGTTTGACATGTTCAAGAAGAAGGCTGAGCCCGCGGCTGCCGCTGCTCCTGCCTCCATTTCTGCTTCTGCCGGCGCCGACGTGCTGTGCTCGCCCGTCAAGGGCAAGGTCATCAAGATGGCCGATGTGCCCGATCCCGTCTTTGGTGGCGAGGTCCTGGGCAAGGGCTGCGCCGTGTGGCCCGAGGACGATCTGGTCTATGCCCCTTGCGACGGCAAGGTGACCGTCACCATGGGTCACGCCGTGGGCCTGCAGTCCGATAGCGGCATCGAGGTCCTGGTGCACGTTGGCGTCGATACCGTCAACATGAACGGCGACGGCTTCGAGGGCTTCGTCAAGGCCGACGACGTCGTGAAGGCCGGCCAGCCCATGCTCAAGATCGACCGCGCCAAGATTGCCGCTGCCGGTTACAAGGACTGCGTCGTCGTGGCCGTGTCCAACACCGCCGAGTTCGCCGATGTCGAGCTCGCCGTCGAGGCTGATTCCGCTGTCGCCGCCGGTGACGCCATCGTCAAGGTCGTCCGCAAGTAAACTGCGGCATCCAAAGGATGTGCAAGGGTGGTCGGATTGTCCGGCCACCCTTTTTTATTGCACCGCGGGGAAGCGTTTTATTGTACGTTGGGCGGGCTTGCAAACCGTTCGGACGCTAAAACGAACCGACCGCGCCTTCGCGCCGTCGAGGGTGTTCATAAGTGGATAGTATGGGCTTACTTATTACAACGTGCGCCGTGTCTGGGAAGCGCGGTGCCGCTCATTGGGAGGAACAACATGAAAAAGAAGCTGCTGCTTGCGCCCCTCATGGCCGTTTTGGTTGCATGCGTGGTCGTGCTTTCCGGCTGCGGAGGCCCTTCGATCGAGGAGCTCATCACCGAGGATCTTACGACTCAGTTCGATGAGGTCAAGAACGGTGGCGACGACTTCCTCTCTGGCCTGGAGGAGGCTTCGGGCGACGAGTTCGAGCAGCTGGGCATCGATCCCAAGGAGTATGCCAAGACCTACCTCGAGGGCTTTGACTACGAGATCGGCGACGTGACGGTCGACGAGGACAAGGGCGTTGCAACCGCCGAGGTCTCCATCACCTGCAAGTCCATGAACAAGATCGTCGAGGACTTCTCCACCCAGTATCAGGAGAAGGTCGCTGCACTTGACACGGTTCCTTCCGATGACGAGCTGTACAAGATGGCCGGCCAGGTGATGGTCGATGTGACCAAGGCCACCGAGCCCAGGAAGACCACGGTTATCTTCAAGTACACCTGCAACGATGACGGCGAGTGGTCTGCCGACGACTCCGTCAACTCCGAGATGATGGATGCGATGCTGAGCTAGTTCGTTACGGCGTTTTACCAAACGCCGTAACTGCTCGACGCTGCGCGCCGCCCAAGCCGACAATTTGTCACCCAAAAGGCGAGGCATGACCAAAAGGTCTATGCCTCGCCTTTTTCATGCCAACTTGTTCGGCTTGGGCGGCGCTCGCTGTCCGTCCTCTACCTGCGGTGTTGCCATTGTTGAGGGGCAGCTAATTTGGGACGGGGCTCTTTTAGCTACCCCGTGCCCATCTAAGTTGCGGTGAAATAGGGACTGTTGGGGGCAGTAGGCCGGCAATCAGTCCCTATTTCACCGCAACTTATTGGTGGGCGGCTCGCTACTCGCCCAGAATCAGCGCCGCGAGCTCGTCCTGGGTGTCCACCACGTAGTCGGCGCCGGCGGACTCCAGCTCTGCGCGGCCGCGGAAGCCCCAGCTGACGCCGGCGCTCTTAAGGCCGGCATTGTGGCCGGTCAGAACATCGACATTCGAATCGCCAACGTAGAGCGTGGTCGCCGGGTCGGCGCCCAGCTCCTCCATTACATGCAGCGTGACGGGAGCCTCGGGCTTGGGTGGAAACGCGTCGACACGACCCTGCACCAGCGCAAAACGATCGGGGCCAAAGTACTTTTCGATAAGCGGAGCCGCCGAAATATGGTCCTTGTTGGTGAGCACGGCAAGCTCAACGCCCGCGGCGCGCAGACGGTCGAGCATCTCGACCGTGCCGGCATAGGGGGCGGTGTGGTCCTCCTTGTGCTCGCCGTAATAAGCCCTA
Organism: uncultured Collinsella sp.; assembly: GCA_934675795.1. GTDB lineage: Bacteria > Actinomycetota > Coriobacteriia > Coriobacteriales > Coriobacteriaceae > Collinsella. The sequence goes on along the minus strand of CAKURW010000001.1, from coordinate 24,616 downwards.
AACTCGGCGAGCGTCTGCTCAAACATGCGGCCGTCGCCCGCGTACTCGGCGGGCATAAAGCGCTCGACCAGCTTGAGCATGCCGTTTCCCACCTTGTAGCGGTACTCGTCCACGGCAAACGTGGGCCAGCCGTGCAGCTCGCAGGTATGGTTGCCGGCTGTCGCCAGGTCCTCGAGCGTATTGAGGATGGTGCCGTCCAGATCAAAGATCACATGGGAATAAGCAGCTGTCATGGGTGCTCCTGCCGTTTGAGTTGTAAAGCGCACCCCATGATACTGGGCTTGCGCGTCGGGCGTGCCTGGAATCTGAACATCTTTAACGGCATCGGGGCGCATCGCGCCAGCGCAAGCCTTTGCCGCTAGCAGATCCTGGGCAGCTGCTCTCCCACGAGCATGTCGAGGATACGCGTCGAGCCCCAGCCGGTGCGCACACGCACGGCGGGACGAGCACCTTCGGCGACCGGCAGCACGCGACCGATGATGGCGGCGTTCTCGCCGTAGCGGGCGGCACGCATGGCTGCTAGCGCCGCGTCGGCCTGCTCGGCTGGCACCACGGCGACCATCTTGCCCTCGTTGGCAACCTGCAGCACGTCGTAGCCGAGCATCTCGCAGGCGGCCTGCGCGTCGGGGCGCACGGGTACGGCGTCCTCGTCAATCTCCATGGCAACGCCGCTGGCCTGGGCAAACTCGTTGAGCGTGGATGCCAGGCCACCGCGCGTGGGGTCGCGGAAGCAGCGTGTGTCGGGTGCTGCGGCCAGAACGTCGGCAATCAGGTGGTTGAGCGGTGCGGCATCGCTTTCGATCGTGCTCGAAAACGCCAAGCCCTCGCGTTGGCTCATGATGGCGATGCCGTGGTCGCCCAGTGTACCCGATACCAGAATGACATCGCCGGGGCGGCAGTTGGCGCCGCTGAGTGCCACACCCGTGGGAACCTCGCCCACGCCGGCGGTATTGATGTAGACGCCGTCGGCGCCGCCACGCTCGACTACCTTGGTGTCGCCCGTGATTATGGACACGCCCGCCTCGCGCGCCGTTTCGGCCATCGTCTGCACAATCTGGTGGAGCTTATCCATGGGATAGCCCTCTTCGAGGATAAAGCCGCACGACAGGTAGCGCACGTTGGCGCCCGAGGTCGCGACATCGTTGACGGTTCCGCACACGGCAAGGCGGCCGATGTTGCCACCGGGGAAGAACTGCGGCGAGACTACAAAGCTGTCGGTCGACATGGCGATGCGCCCGCTCGCGGGCAGTGCGGCGACGCCGGCGTCGTTGCCCTCGAGCAGCTCGGGCGACCCAAAGGCATCCAAAAAGACCTCGTCGATGATGCGTTTCATCATCTGGCCGCCAGAGCCGTGGCCCAGCAAGACAGCGCTATCGGAGATACTATGGGACATATCGAAAACTCCAATCATGGGAGGTGTCAGCGCGCGGGGGCGTTCGGGCTAGACTCGGTAACGGTAGTATGCTGCGCAGCTGCCCTCGGAGCTCACCATGCAGGGGCCGACGGGATGCTCGGGCGTACAAGCGTGGCCAAAGAGCGGGCAGCTGCTCGGCGTAATGGCCCCGCGCAGCACGTCGCCGCAGCGGCACCCACGCGGCTCGACCGTCGCCTCAACGGGCACGTCAAAGCGAGTGCGGGCATCAAAGCGCGAGAACTCGGGGCGGATGGAAAGGCCCGAGTTGGCAATCGGCCCCAGTCCGCGCCACGTGGTGTCGCATGGCTCAAACACCTGCTCGACCAGCTGGCGCGCCACGGGGTTGCCGTCTGCGTTAACGCCACGGCGGTAGGCGTTGTCGATCGCGGGCCTGTCCTCGACAACCATCTGGACCAGCATGCAGATGCCTTGCAGGATATCGACCGGTTCAAATCCCGTGACCACGCCCGGGGTATCGAACTCGTCGACCAAAAAGCTAAAAGGCGCCAAGCCCGTGATGGTGGCGACGTGGCCCGGCAGGATAAAGCCGTCGATGGTGGTCTCGGGATCGTTGGCAATCGCGCATAGCGCCGGCGGCGTGGTCTTGTGGGCGCAATAGACCGAGAAGTTTTGGAGTCCGCGTGCATCGGCCTCCAAAATGGCGGCGGCGATGGTGGGCGTCGTGGTCTCAAAGCCGACGCCCATAAAGATGACCGGGCGATCGGGGTTGTGTTCGGCGATATCGAGTGCATCGAGTGGGGAGTACACAATGCGAATATCGCGCCCCGCCGCCTTTTGCGCAGAAAGTGAGGTGGACGATCCGGGCACGCGCATCATGTCGCCAAAGGTGGTGATGATGGCGCCGTCTATGTTGGCGAGCGCGATTGCGTGGTCGATGTCGCGGTTGGCGGTGACGCAGACGGGGCAGCCCGGTCCGCTCAGCAGCTTGAGCCCGGCCGGCATAATGGAGCGAAAGCCATAGCGGCCGATGCTCACGGTGTGCGTGCCGCAGACTTCCATAAGGTTGATGGTGCGATCGCCGACAAGCTCATGAATGCGCTCGATGAGCTCGCGAGCCAGCTTGGAATCGCGAAATGCCGAAAAGTCGATACCGGAGCGCGCCGGCTGTCCGGCCGCCACTAGTATGCCTCGGCCGGGTTGCTGGCCAGTTGGTCTTCTTCGGCCAGTTCGGTCATGGCATTAACGAGCTCGAGCGTTTCTTGCGCTTCCTGCTCGTCGACGATCTGGATGCCAAAGCCGGCATGCACGAGAACATAGTCGCCCACCTGCGCCGACGGCACCAGGTGCAGCGATACCGGGCGCTCGATGCCCATCATGTCGACAGTTGCCTTAAGGTTGTCGTCTCGTTTGATTACTTTACCGGGAACGGCAAGGCACATATTGTTCCCCTTTATCCGTATGCGCTGGATAGGCGCTCAATAAACCATCGTTTGATGGTAGCGCTCGAAGGGGGCAGCGAGCAAACGCGTTACGCCTGTGTGACGGCCGGCGTCGGACGTGTTGGGTGGGCGGTTGATGGTGGTGCCGGGCGAAATGGGCCGGCGGTTTAGTGCGATGCGGCCTGTGCGAGACGAGCACGCGCGATAGCGGCCTGCCCGTAGGCAATGCAGCCGTCGTTGACGGGTATGGTGCGCGGGAGCAGGACGGTGAGCCCCGCGCCTTTGAGCTCGCGGGTAAGGAGCTGCAGTAACAGGCGGTTCATGAACACGCCGCCCGAGAGCGCGACGGTGTCGAGGCCAACCCGCGCGCAGATTGCGCATGCAATGCGGGCCGATGCGCGGGCAATGGCGATATGGAAGTCGAGTGCGAGCTTGTCGGCCGGCACACCGGCCTCGATTCCACTCAAAAGCGCCTCAAAAAGTGGTTTTTGGTCCAGAACGAGGGAGCTATCCGAGGCCGCCTGGACAGTTAGTTCAGATACGTATTTTTGTGATGGGCTCTGGGTGGCAAAAGCCGTCCGCGAACACCTCAAATGGGTCGATTTGGGGTATCCAGCGTCCATATTTGCCGCAAATAGGGTGTCTGGAGAGCCTTTTTTGGCCAAATCTGAGGCAAAAATGCCGGATAGGGGGTCAGTAGTTAATACGTATCTGAACAAACTGTCCAGCGATGTTGAAGCGGATGCGGATACACCCGCCTGATTGCCGGTGAAATGGCTGTTTTCGCCGTCAAGAGCGCGCCAAGCGGCGGCCTCGAGCTCGATGGCGGGTTCGCCCTCGTAGGTTGCAGTGCCACAGATGCCCAAGATTGCCGCCGCGGCGTCAAATAGACGGCCCATACTGCTCGTTCGTGGGCTGTTGATGTTCCGCTCGATCATCGTGGTCGTGATACTGCGCGTCTGCTCATCGAGGCTGCCCAGGATCCCCGCGGCACCCGGACGTTCGAGCAGACCGAGTTCGCCGAGCAGGGCAAAGGCGTTGCGTCGGGCGTCGCGCACAGATGCGGCGCCACCGGGAAGTGCCCAGGTACGCAGGTGCGCGGTGCGCTTAAAATCGGCGAGGCCGGCGACAAGAAATTCGCCGCCCCAAATAGTCCCGTCGGTGCCGGCGCCCGTGCCATCAAAGGCGATGCCGAGCACATGCGCGTCAGGCGCAAGCTGGCCCGCAGCGATGGCTTCTGCTATCACGCTCGCGATATGCGCATGATGATGTTGAACCTCGATAAGCGGCAGATCGTGTTCCCGCGCCTGCTCGCGGGCCCACTGGCTCGATAGATAGCTGGGATGCAAGTCACAGGCCAGCGCGGCGGGCGCTAGGTCAAAAAGGTCTTCCAGGCGTGTACGCGCCGCATTCCAGGCGTCGAAGGTCGCACCGTTCTCAACGTCTCCAATATGCTGCGACACAAAACAGGCCGCCTTGCCGCTCGCGTCTTCGCGCGTGAGTGCGATCGTGGCCTTTTGCTGCGGGCCGCAGGCGAGCACGCAGGGCGCGGCGCTGACGAGTGCCGGCAGCGGCAACGGCTGCGGGGCGTACCCGCGAGCGCGGCGCACGGGCATAACGACCCCGTCGACCACACGTACCACGGAGTCGTCGTAGCGCGAGAGGATCGCGCGGTCATTGCCGAGCAGCGCGTCGGCGATGCCGGCGGCAACGAGATGCTCCCAGGCAAGATCGTCATCGGTCTCGATGGGCTCTTCGCTCAAGTTTCCGCTGGTCATAACCAGCGCGTGCATGCCATGCGTTTCTGCCGCGGCAAGCAGCAGATGCTGAAGCGGGGTATAGGGGAGCATGACGCCGAGCTCGGGCAGATCGTGCGCAACGGACGGCGCAAGTGCGAGAGCATCGAAGGAATCTCCCATGCCAACACCACGCCGGCGCAGCAGCACGATGGGGCGGATGCTGCCAGCCAGCAAGTCGCGCTCGGCGTCGTTGACACGGCACAGGCGCTCGGCATCGGTAAGGTCGCGCACCATAACGGCAAGCGGCTTGTTGCTGCGGCGCTTGTGACGGCGCAGCTCGACTACTGCTTGCTCGTTGGCGGCGTCGCAAGCCAGATGGAATCCGCCCAGGCCCTTGATGGCAACAATGCCGCCGGCCTCGAGCAGCTCGACACAGCGCTCGATAATAGCGTCGCTAGACTCGCGCGTGTCGCCGACAGCCGGCGTCGCCTCTGAGCTCTCGAGCACCATGCCGCCTGCCGCCTCGCGCCAGGTAATATGCGGCCCGCAGTCAAAGCAGGCATCGGGCTGCGCATGAAAGCGCCGGTCAAGTGGGTCGGCATACTCCGCGGCGCATTCGGGGCACATGGGAAAGCGATCCATAGAGGTGGCCGCTCGGTCATAAGGCAGCGAGCGGATGATGGTAAAGCGCGGGCCGCAGTTGGTGCAGTTGATAAAGGGGTAGTGATAGCGTCGGTCGGCGGGATCGAACAGTTCGCGCAGGCAGTCGTCGCAGGTGGCGATATCGGGCGAGACGAGCGTCGTATGCGCAGTCTGGTCCTGTGACGCCACAATGCGAAAGCCCTGTTCATTGGCAGCATCCCAAGTGCCGGGCTCCAAATCCGCAACGTCGACGCGCTCCACGCGGGCAGCCGCGGGTGCGTGCTCCGACAGCGCGGCGACAAAGCCGTCGACGGCCGCACCCGAGGCATGCGCCTCGACATGCACGCCGTCGCCTGCGTTGAGCACCCAGCCGCAGATGCCATGCGCCATGGCCTCGCGATACACAAACGGCCGCATGCCAACGCCCTGCACAATGCCCGTCACATGAATATGCACATGCCGCATGCGGCTCTCCCTCATCAAAACCGACCAAAAAGGGACAGGTTTATTTTGGTAGGTAAAACATCTAAACCTGCCAAAACAAACCTGTCCCTTTTTGGCAGGTGCGCTGCGGGAAATCCCGCTACAGTCCTAGGCTTTGTCCGGTGGCGGCACACGTGAGCTCGCCGTGCTTAACGCCGCGCAGCCCCAGCAGGCGGTCGGCCAGCTCGTAGACGCGCTCGCCGCGACCCTTGAGCGCCAGAATCTCCAAGCAGTTGTGGTGATCCAGATGCACATGCATGGTTGAGACGATCTCGTCGGTGTAGTCGTGCTGTACCTCGTCCAGGCGGCGCGTCAGATCGCCGGTATGGTGGTCATAGATCATGGTGAGTGAACCGATGACCTGCTCGTCGGGCGTGCGCATCTGCTCCTTCGCGATCGAGGCGCGAATCAGGTCGCGTACGGCCTCGGAGCGGTTGGCCACGTCACCGCGGCGTGCGATCTGCTCGTCAAAGCGGCGCAGCAAATCGTCGGGCGCGGTCACCGAAAAGCGGACCAGCTCGGAGCTGGAGCCGGCGCAACGGCAGCTCGCCTGGTCGGCCGGACCGTGCGGATGCTCGTGCTTGTGGTCGCAGCCGTGCTCGTGCTCGTGCTCGGTCACGCTACACCAGCTTCACGGAGCCGACGGAGTTATGGTCGGCCTCGATGGCGTCCTCGTAGCCCTCGAGCGCATCGTGTGCCTCGTGCAGCGCAGCCATGGCGGCCTCGAGCTTGGCGCCAATACGCTCCATGTCAAAGTTCTCGGTCGCATGCAGCAGCTGATGGCTCCACTCGTGAGCGAGCTCGATGGTGTCATCGACCTGCTTGACGCTCATGGCAAGCTGGCTCATGTTCATTCCAACGTCATGCATGGGAATCTCCTTATGTTTGGGGCAATCCAGTGGTTCAGATTCTACTACGGAGGGCTCCCATGCCCGGCGTTGTATGCCAGTTGTCCTACGGCGCCAGTGAAGCAAGCGGCGCGACTATGACGCCGTCTTCCCGTCGATAAGCAGTTGCGGTTCCAGTTAGGACGAGTAAGAAGGACGCTTCGCCTTGGTGGGTGGAATCGATTTTCGATGCAAGCTTCTTGAGATTGGCGGCCGCGGCGTCTATGGGCTTTGAGCCCAGTTTGACCTCGACCAGAGCATACCTTCCGTCATTCAGCACGAGTACGGCATCGGCTTCAAGATCTGTCTTATCTCGATAGTGGTATACCTTGCCGTCGAGTTGATCCATATAGGTGCGCAGGTCGCGAATGCACATGGATTCAAACAGAAGGCCAAAGGTCTCGAAGTCTTCGAGAAGCTTTTGAGGAGTTGCTCCCAGGGCGGCAGCGGCAAGGGACGGGTCGCAGAAATGACGCGTTGGGCTCGTTCGTACAGCGGTTTTTGAGCGAAGCCGCGGCGCCCATGCCTCGAGATCTTCAAAAACACAGGCGCGGGTCAAGGCGTCGACGTATTCAGAGACGGTATTTCGCGAGGGAGGTTCTCCTTGCATGTCAGCGGCGATTGTTGCGAGCGATGCCTCCGTTGAGATATTGCGAGCGTAGCTTCGAATAATCTGGGTCATCCAAGTCTTATTTCTTCTCAACCCATCAATCTCTTCGATATCGGAATCAAGCAGCTCCGAGATATAATCAGGGGCCATGGATAGTGCAACCCCATGGTTTGGCTCGGTGACCGCTTCCGGCCAGCCTCCTCGGCAAAGCGAATAAGCGATACGCTCAATATCGAAATTGACCATATCGGCAACATCGGTGTTTCCATCAAACAGACTTGCCAGCGAAACCGATCCTGTTGACTCGCGTGATTCAAAAAATGACATCGGACGCATGTTTATACGTGCTATACGACCGACCCCAGAGTGTGCCGGCATTTCGCTTGGCCGAGGTGTTGCCGAACCGGTGAGGATAAATCTGCCTCGCCCTTGACCACGGTCAATCGCAAACCTTACGGCATCCCAAAGCTGCGGAGCCATTTGCCATTCATCGATTAGGCGCGGTTCGTCCCCTTTGAGCAGAAGGGAAGGCTTCGAATCAGCAAGCTGGATGTAGCTCGGGCCGTTATCGGGGTCTTGCATGTAGATGCTGCTTGCGGCGGCTTGTTCGGCCGTTGCAGTCTTACCACACCATTTTGGCCCTTTGATTTGGACAGCTCCAGAAGATTTAAGTTTTCTGGCGAGCACTTTGTCCGCGACCCGTGGCAGATAACCGTGTTCAATTGAATTCATATCGCCCTCCCTGTTGATAGGGTATTATACCGTCGATTTGTGCAAGTTGGACGATTTCAATTGTGCATGTTGGACGATTTCAATTGTGCAAGTTGGACATGATATCTAATGCATAATAGAGATGCCGAAAGAGAAGTCCTAGAGTCTCCAGCCCTTTGTCGTATAACGCATGATGTCAAGAATGTCGGCCTTGATGTTTGGCGGCAGGGCTTTGAAGAGTGATAGATATTCGTCTTCCTGAGCAGTAAAAAACGCAGGGCTTCCGTCTGAATCTTTGGTATAGCCAAGAATATCGTTGGGCGTGCATCCAAAGAGATCGCACAATGCAACAATGCGGTCCTCTCCTAGTTTTGCTCGACCTGTTTCCCATGCACTATATGTCGCCTTGCTAACGCCAAGACTGTCCGCAATTTGAAGCTGAGTAAGCCCTGACTTTTTGCGGATTCTGGCGAGTGCGGTATGTTTATTGGTCACATCCATGTCGCTCCCGTCTGATATCAAGAGCAACTTTGCATTTCGGTGCCGGTCAAATGTCTAACTGGATTGTCCTTAGGTGCAATAATTGACATAAAGTCTAATTTGAATAAACTCAAAACCAATATAAATAGACATCGAGGAATGGTGGCTATGGGGAGAGTTGTTGGAATCGATCTTGGCACGACCTATTCGGCCGTTGCTGTGTTGGGAGACGATGGACTTCCCGAAATACTGAAGAATGCGGACGGAGAGCCGACCACACCTTCGGTTGTTTTATTTCAATCATTTGACGGAAAAGACGAGCCGCTTGTTGGAACGATGGCTAAGCATTCGGCGGCAAGTGATCCCGATAATGTTGTTCAGTTCGTTAAACGGCAGATGGGAAATCCGGATTGGAGATTCGACTCTGACTCGGGCGTTTCCTACTCTGCAGAAGAGGTTTCCTCCCTTATCATCAAAAAATTATTGCAAGATGCCGAGCAGGCACTTGGAGAAGAAATATGCGGAGCCGTGATTACGGTTCCCGCATATTTTGATGATGCAAGAAGAACTGCAACAAAGCAGGCAGGTGTAATTGCGGGCACCAAAGTGCTTCGCGTGTTGAATGAGCCGACGGCTGCAGCCCTTTCCTTTGGTCTCGATACCGAGAAGAACGGCGTCACGCTTGTCTATGATCTGGGCGGCGGAACGTTCGACGTGACGCTTCTTAAGATAGAGGACGGTTGCTTTACGGTTATCGGAACCGATGGCGATAGAAACTTGGGCGGATTCGATTTTGATAACGCTCTAATGTCGTTTGTGGCAGAAGAGCTCTCGAAACAGGGTGCTGGTAATGTTCTCGAGGATTATCTGATAAGTGCCGAGCTTCGAGAGAAATGCGAAATGGTTAAGCGCACTCTTTCGAACGTGCCAAAGGCAAACCTCCATATTTCGAAGAACGGAAAGCCTTATCGTGTGGCTATTTCTCGCGAAGATTTCGAGCGGGCGAGCAGGTCACTCCTGAGCCGAACGCAGGAGCTGGTCGAGGATGTGCTCGAGGACACCGGTTATTCATGGGCTCAGATCGACCATGTGGTCCTCGTTGGCGGTTCAACGCGTATGCCAATGGTGCACAAGTTAATCGAAGAAATTTCGGGGATGAAGCCCGAGCTTGGGGTTAATCCCGATGAGGCTGTTGCCATGGGGGCTGCCGTTCAGGCTGCAATAGAAATGGAGTCGAGTATTGACGTGGCAGGGCCATCGGAAAAAAGTTTGCCGGACATGCCCCTCTTTACGGTTCCAAATGTGGTTATTGCTGACGTTACCTCGCAACCTTTGGGGGTTGTGATGCTAGGTAAAGATGGCAAAGACTACAACAAAGTCGTGATTCCAAGGAATTCTCCCGTACCGGGGAGTTATTCGCAGGATGCGGCAACGGTGAGCGAGAACCAGTCGTACGTCGATGTTCAGGTGACGCAAGGCGATGATCCGGACTTGAATTATGTGGTCATTATTGGTTCGAAGGAGATACCACTTCCGTCCGGGCTGCCTAAGGGTTCTCCCGTCCGCGTGGTCTACGAGTATGACAGGGAGCAAACGGTGCATATCCGGCTATACGACGGAGACAGTGGCAGGTTGTATGGCGAGTTCGAAATCGACCGCGTGGCGAATATGGATGAACGACAGCTTGATACCGCCGTTAACAAAATGAAGAACATCGAAATTGGATAGGGGACACTGATGGAAGAATTTGTTGACTACTATGAAATGCTCGAACTGGAAAAGAATGCGTCGGTTGGGGAGATTGAAGAGGCGATTAAGAGAACACGAAAGCGTTTTAGGCGTCTCGAGGGATCTCCGGATGCCATGCAAAGGGCAAACGCCGAAAGGATGATGCAGCTCTTAAATGAAGCAGATTCGTTGTTTCACGATAGCGCAAAACGCTTGGAATACGATGCCGCATATGATAGCGGGAAGTGTGACAGCGAGAAGGAGCTGGAAAAAGACGCCCGTGCTGCAACTGCCGAGAAAGACTGGACATCAGAAGCGAAAGATTATTTCAAAAACGGTCAGAGTGCCAACGCTTGTTTTGCCGCTAGGGAAGCAACAAGGAATTGCTCAACCGATGCGGAAGCATGGCTTGTGTGGGCTCTGGCGGCATATACGATGGACAAGTATGACGAGTCCATTTTTGCTGCATCTGAGCTGCTGAAGCTTGGCTCGCATCAGGCGACCGCCCATAGGCTGTTGGGCGACTCATACATAATGATTGATAAATACGCAGACGCCGAGGCTGAGTTTCTGAAGGCCCAGCAGATTGATAAGAACGACTATACAATTATGGCGCGCCTGGTTGACGCACGTTACCTTCAGGGGAAATTTGATCAAGCCCTCACTATGGCGCGCAACCTACATGAGGCACATCCGGATTATGAACCCGTTCTAAGCTCGTTATGCCGGTGCCTAGAGACGGATGTCGAGAACAAAATGAGCTCAAAGGATAATGCCGGCTATTTCACCAATATGAAACAAATCCAGCATGCTGAACTTGTCGTTAGCGAAATGCGCGCGCTGGGAAATATCGACAAGGCTGATGAGGAATGGATTGAGAAAATGGAGGGCCTTATCGACTGGGCCCGCAAAAGGCACTACATTGCACCGGCCCGATGGTTTTGGATTCTCTGCGCTTTGACTTTCTTATTTATGATAAGCGGGTCAAGCGGCGCTCTCTTGACGCTCGTCCTGTTCTTTGGCCTGCTCCTGTATGCATTCTTCTTTGTCGTACCGACCGGGTGGATGATCAATGCCCGTAAATTAGGAGAGCTTGCAAAGAGGACGGGGCTCCAATAATGGACGTGCGGTGGGGCCAAGCGCTTGACGGCTTGGAGGTGGATCGCCAGGCAATTATTGACTGTGCGGAACAGCTCAGAGCGTCTCTTGCATCTCTCAAATCAGATTCAAGAAAAATCAAAGACTTGGCCACCGGCGAAGCTTATGCGGGATTATTCAGCGAGCTGCTGCTTGCCGTTGATAGGATTAAGAATGAGCCGCTGTCAGAGGACTTTAGGTCTTCGATTGCGGACGAGATTGTCGAGGTTTGTAGCCATTACGGGCTTGAACCTGTTCTGTGTGACGAGACGGTCAACCTACATGAGCATGAAATTGTTGGATTGATCAAGACGGACGACGCCTTCAAAGATGGAAAGGTAGCTCGAGTAGAGCGGGACGGTTACAGGATTGGCGAAAGGCTTCTCCGCCCAGCGCGAGTAGTTGTCTTTCGGTATGAAGAGGGCTGATGGCCAATATGTCGTTGGAAGAGACCTATGCCGAAATGAGGCAAGCAGTCAGCGAGGTCAAGGAATGCCAAGCTCGTCTGCTGGGAGCTTGTGAATCCCAATCTGTCTCCGTTGACATGTGGTTGAAGGTGACGCTGAAGGAGAAGCAGGAGGCGAAAACACGGGCCCTCAACAAAATCAATCACCGTGAAAAACGACGCAACGCCCTTTCGAAAAAGCGCGTGCAGGATACCGTTGACGAGTTACTGGCGATCGAGGAAGGCTCGGCCCTCAATGCCGCCGAGTATATCCAGATCGGATCCATGTCGAAAACCTCAAAACGTGACGATTTGTTTACGGTGCCCTTTATCGTTCCGTTGCTTGGTCGCGGCAATATCGTGATGTCGGTTTCAGGCGAGGGCTGCATTTCAGACGGGGTAGTGCGCGAGGTAGAGGCCAAGACGCTTTTATCGACTTCAGCGTCGCAAGTTGAAATCATTAGTTTTGACCCGGCACTCAAAAACATCGAGGCTCCTTTTTCGACGATTGGCCGGAACGGGCAAGGCGAGGCAGCGGTCAGGTATTTGCATTCGAGAGGCGAACTCGATGCCTTACTTAACGAGCTGACCGACCGTGTGACGCAAATCAACAACGAGTTGCTGTCAGACGATGAGAGCCTGGCGGTATATCACCAACGGGTCGGAATGCCGGTCGAGAAGTACCAGCTCGTTGTGATCCACGATATGCCGATGGGAATGGCTGCCGAGCAATACGACCGTATCTGCTCGCTGATGAAGGCGGCCCCAAAGGCAGGCACTTCTTTCCTAATGATACAACCTAAGATGGACGACTTGCCCAAATGGTATTGCGAGAAGAAGCGTTCCTATCCTGTTTCGGAGCGTCTCGAACTATTCTCGGGTAGTCATGCCCGATGGCTGGGTCACGATGGCTACGATGTTGAGCTCTATGAGCTTGACGCGATTGAATCGGCGCAAGCCGCCGAGCGGATGGCCCGATCAGCGGCAGAGCTGCGGTTGCCCGAAGTAAAGATCGAGTCGGTGCTTCCCGCGGAGTATTGGATGGAGACGAGCGAGGACGGAGTCACGTTCTCGCTGGGTCTGCGTGGAACCCAGACGGTTGATGTCACGATTGGCTCGAATGAGACTCAAAGACATAATGCACTGATAACCGGCGCGGTCGGACAGGGTAAATCGAATCTGTTGAAAGATATCATCTACGGTTTGTGCGCCAGGTATTCTCCCGACGAGTTGGAACTCTATCTGTTTGATTTCAAAGAGGGCGTTACCCTGTTTCCCATGGCTCCCACGCCGGATTCCCCCGAGTATCTACCGCAGGTAAAGGCATTTGGGCTTGAGGCCGATGAAGACTTTGCCATGGATGTGCTGAATTCCATAGCCGCCGAGGCCAAACGGAGGGCCGCTGCGATCAAGCCTTACGGAGATAATCTGCTCAAGTATCGGCGCAATAGCGGGAATAAGATGCCGCGTATCGTTGTGGTCATTGATGAGTTCCAGCTATTTCTAGAAGGCGCGAGAGGCAGGGAAGCCTGTGAACTTTTGGAACGCATCGTTCGCCTCTATCGTGCATACGGTATTCACGTGATATTGGCGTCACAAAGTATCGGCGGGATAACCAATCTTGCCATTTCCCAGGGCAAGTTCTTCGCACAGTTTCCTATCCGTATCGGACTGAAAAACTCGCCGGCGGAGTCGCGGACGACTTTCGGACCCTTTAACGAGGCGGCTGCTAGCCTAAGGTTCAGGGGACAGGCGATTCTGAACGAAGATTACGGAAATCCGAGCGCAAATGTGACGGTGCTTACGCCGTTTGCTGAGGATGCCACGTTGGACAGTCTCAGGAACAAGTTCTATGCAATGCCAAAAGGGCACCTTGGTGAACCGGTGGTTTTCGACGGAAGCACTCTGCCGGAGTTGACTGAGGCCATCCTTGAGCAGAACGACATAGATTCAGGTAACGTGCCGAGCGCCTTGCTTGGCCGGGGTGTTTCTGCTGGGTTGGCACCGATATATTTCCCGTTTGAAAGAGCTGCGGGAAGCAATATCGCTCTTGTGGGCAGGGGAACGCTGCCAGGGCTCGGTGATCTTCCGAATTCTGTCGATCTTGCGGCGTGCGTTATGGAAACGCTTGTTTTATCGCTTGCACGCTATGAGCGAGGCGTTGAGTTTGCTGTAGTGGAGGATGGCGCGCGCCATGTTTCTAATTCGACTCTGGAGATATGCGCTCGTGCGGGGGTTTCTCCGGAGGTCGTGCCTTCGGACGAAGCGGCTGCATGGATTACCAATTGTCTTCAGAGAAATGATGTCGGGGAAGAATGTGGGCGGGAGCGGTTTGTGTTGGTGCCGAATGCGGACTCACTAGGATCTTTCGACTTTGGTGCTCAGCAGAAGATTCAAAAGGTATTCCGTGAGGCTCCTATGCACGGAATCCACTTTGTCTGCCATTGGCAAAACCCCGTAGCGCTTTCAGCGCAGTTGGGTTCATCGGGACTGTCGTCTTTTGACGGCGTGGCGTGTCTGTTTGGCTCGAATGTCGCAGCGAAGCAGTTGGATGGCCCGCTGTGCCAGTGGAACGGGCAAGAGAACCGGGTCCTTTACAAGGAGGCTTCTTCGGGACGTCCCTCAATGAAGCTCATGCCCTTTGTCGCAACGCGATTATGGAGGAGGGGCGACGATGAGCAGGGATGATTTGTACGAAAGGTATCTGTCCGAAGCAGAACGATTTCTGAAATCGGAGGCGTCGACCGCCCAGCTTGTTAAGCAGGAGTGCGATCGTTGTGATCGGGAGTCGACCTCTGCGAGGAACATGGCGGGCAAAAAGAAAGCGGAGATAGATCGCCTGGCGCATCAAGCACAGGAGGCTTTTTCGCAATTGTCTAAACGACTTGCGGGGAGTCACGCGAAGGACGTCGGCGCTGCGCTTCCGAACATGGTAAGACCGATTGCGTCGAATGAAGACGCTGCCGAGCTTGCCTCTTCGTTATCAGGGCTTATCAAGAAAATCGATTGCTATATCGAGATGATTGAAAAAGATGCGTCTGTGAACGAGTTGAGTCAGCGATCTTCAAATGCACTGGATGCTCGACGGGCGGCTCTTGACCGGAAGCGTCTTCTGGTGGAAGAAGAGAAGGCGATGCCGGATCCTCTTCCCGTTAAAGCCGAGGAGTCGAAAGGCGGCTGCCTTTCTCAGGCGGCGGTTCTATGCGCGTGCTGTATTGGAGTAATTTCGCTTATTGCGAATGTGCTATTTGGGTTGTTGTGACAACGGAAAGGAACAGAAATGAGTCAGAACATCGGCCAGCTCGTTGCAGAGCTGAACGCGTTGGTGTCGAAGATGGAGACGCAGCGAGGTGTGTGCGTCACGGTGGCGGACGATCTCGATTCACTGCACGACATGCTTAACGCGGCAATGGAAGGAACAAATTCGACCGCTCAAAATGAGGCGGTTGGGCAGCTTGGAGCGGCGGCGGCAAAGCTGCTCGAGGCGGGTGGCCTTATCAGTACGGCATGCGATGTGGTCAGCACGTATGCAAGCTCGCTCTAGGCGTTTATGGGTGGCGCGGGGGCTCGTCTCCGCGCTTGCCGTTTTCTTGTTCGGCTTGGGAATTGTTCTGGTCGGTCGTGTTGGCGTGAAAAAGGTCGTGAAATCCAGCGGAAGCAATTGCGTGCTGGCGGCTTATGCAGATGGTGTTGGAGATGTGCTTGATATCTGCAATGCGAGAGTTGTTGACACGGTTTCAGGGGTTGTAGAGCAAGACGAATCTCGCTCTTCGTCCATCGATGGGAGCTCGGAATTTCAGCCAAGCATTCAAGAACGGTACTACGCCGACTTGGCGCATGGGCCTAAGGGTCCTGAGTTTCAGAAGTACATCGTTTTGCACGATACGGAGGGCGATTCTTCCCCTGAAAGTGTCATCGATTGGTGGGAGTCCAACGGCAATAAGGTAGCGGCTCATTTTGTTGTTGGAAAAGATGGGTCGATCGTTCAATGTGTGCCTCTCGATCAAATCGCGCACCATGCCGGTTTTGGCGATGCTGGGAAGAACGAGCAGTATGGAACAATCGATGATTCGAGAGATGACAAGGTCGGAACGTTACCGATAGGGGGAAGTTACCCCGATTACGGCATGAACTCTTATTCCGTTGGGATTGAGATGGTTCATGTTGGAGGGTCGGGTGATTATCCCGAAGAGCAGCTTATTGCTGTCGACGGTCTAATCGCGTATATCGATGAATATTACGGGTTCAAGAGCCAGATTATCGACCACAAGGCGTGGCGGACGGGAAATTCGGATACATCGGCGGAATTCTCATCATATCTGTCGAACTATCAAGAATATCGACGTCATGTTGATGGCTAAAAGACGGATTGAAAGGGGAGACAGTGAAGTGTCCCAAATGTAACGCAGAGATAGAAGAGGGGACAGTTTACTGCCCCTTTTGTGCTGCGAAAGTATCTTCTGACGTGGGTCGGTCGACCACAGAGAATGAGCGGATGTCATTCGATGTCAAGGATAATGCGAAGGGGAGGGCAGCGGCGGAGGATCCTGGCAACGAACTAGGTAAAAGAGTAATTGGGTTAATTGGCGGATTCGATTCAAATAAAATCGTGATAATTGGCCTGGTGGCCGCCATCATTGTTGGCGGCTTTTATGTTTGGAATCGATTCGGGGGCGGGCACTCATCACCAGAATTCACTCAAACCTATCAGCATACGATGTATAAATCGGACGCCGATGAGTTTGAGTCGGAAAACTCAGATGAAAAGGACGAGGCCGACGACGAGGGCGCAACTGAATTAATAGTGGTATCAAATAACTCCGCCGGGTTTCCAGAGATGGTGGTGAATGTCAAGGTGACCGGATCTTCGACAGAGGGGTTGTCGAAGCCAGAGAATTGGTTCCTGAAAGAAGCGGGTACGAACGGTGAGCAGGCTTCGACTAACCCCCGGAGTGTTGTAGTTGGTTCGGACGGAGTTTGCAAGCTCGCATATCGGTCGACGCTCGGTAGCGATTCGGGTGATAGCCGTACGGTTGTCGTGTCGTATATTGATGATCAATCACATAAGGTTATGGATAGCTTTTCCTATTACTGTGATGCGAAGAGTTCGACGGTAGACGGTTACTTACTTTCTGAAAGCGACTCACGGCGTTATACCGAGGCGGAGATTAAAGAAATGGGCATGAGCACATGGGAGCTTTGCTTGGCAAGAAATGAAATATATGCACGCCATGGTCGCAAGTTCAAGAATGAGAAGATTCAAGAGTATTTCGACAATAAGGATTGGTATGAAGGCATATACTCGCCTGAGGAATTTGATGCGATGACATCACCGCTTAATGATATCGAGAGAGCAAATGCCGAAACGATCCAGTCTTACGAACGTGCTATCGGATCTGAGTTTTTAAATCCATAACAAAACTTGTGGCAAAGACTAGGCAAATGAAGAAAACGGGTGCGAGTCTGTCTGACCCGCACCCGTTCACTGGGGGCTGTTTGTGTCTACCATACTATCCGTGGTCGCATGCCTTGCGTTTGGCGCTCCGGCGAGCGGTGCGAAACCGCTCATGGACGGCAGACAAGTAACAAGCGTATTACAGATGTTTCTCCAGCAGCGTCTGAAGCCTTGCCTTGGGTAATGCGCCGACCGAACGGTCGACCTCCTCGCCGTTCTTAAAGACGATCAGCGTGGGGATGCTCATGACGCCAAACTTCATGGCCAGGTCTTGGTTGTCGTCGACGTTGCACTTGGCCACGGCAAGCTTGCCGGCCAGCTCGTCGGCGACTTCGTCCACGATGGGCGAGAGCGAACGGCACGGGCCGCACCACGGGGCCCAAAAATCAACCAGTACGGGCAGGCTATCGTTGACGACGGCGTCGAAGTTCTCGGGGGTAATCTGCTTAATGTCAGCCATGGTGACCTCCATAATGCGACGCGGCTCGGCCGCGTGAAACTCAATACGACCGTGCTTATACCCAGCCGCCCGCAAAGCAACCACTCGCGGGCGGCTCTTTTATATAATGGTGGGCACGCAAATGATTGGAGAGCGCATGCCCACGTCACAAAGCCAGAAAAAAGAAGCCATCACCCAGGCGGCCGAGCAGGAGCTTGCGTCGCTTGCAGGTCGCGGTGTGCGTATCGCGGGCAACGCGTGCTCGCCGATCGTGCTGGTAAAAGGCGATTTGGATGAGGCCGAGCGCTCGGGCGGCGAGTTGGCTGCCGGCGCGGATGGCGCCGCACTGCGCAAGGCGCTTGGGGCTATCGGTTATGCGCCCGAGGACTTCTGTGTGCTGGCAAGCGTTGCCGGCGCGGGCGACGGGGCGGTCGCGGTGGGCGAGACCCTGCCGTGCGAGTTGTTCCGCGAGGCGCTGGAGGCCTTGGACCCCGAGGCGGTGCTGCTGCTGGACAACAGCGCGGCAGACGCCATGCGCGAGACCTATGCCGATATGCTCGTGGCAATCGACGACTTTGACACTGCCATGCTCAAGCCCGGTCTGGTCGCCCATGTGCAGGGGCGCCGCGTGCTGGCGCTCGACGGTTTTGAGGCGGCGCTCACCGACAAGGCCGCTAAGCAGCGCATGTGGGCCTACATCAAACAGCTGACCCCGGCGGCAGCCCCGCTGTAGCGAGGCTGGCGGCGGCACCGTGGCGGCGTCCCGTCCCTACATCACGGCGCGAAGCTCAAACCGGTCGCCGTTGATGCGAAACTGGCAGTTGCCGTTCATGCGTTCGACGGCAAGCTTAATGCTTTTCGTTCCAAAGCCGTGTCCGGTGTGCCCGGCTACGGGCATGCCGTCGACCATGCGCGGCGGGCGCCCAAACGTGTTGGAGACCAAAAGCAGCAGTTGTCCGTCCTCGCAACGCAGGTCCAGATCGACAAATCGCTTGCCCTGGGGAGCGGCGCTCGCGGCGACGATAGCGTTGTCCAGGGCGTTCGAGAGCACGCTAAACAGATCGACGTCGGCTACATGGACGCTCTCGGGCACGGCGGCGCGCAAATCGGCGGCGATGCCGTTTCGGTTGATATCGGAGCTAAATGACGAAAGCACGATATTGACCGTGTCGTTGGCGCAGTAGCGGCGCACGGCGGTGCGGTCGTTCGTCTCGCAGAGCTCGTCGATGTGCTCGAGCGCCTCGTCGATGTGGCCCTCTTCGATCAAAGCCGCAAGGCCGCGCAGGAAGTGCCGCATGTCATGGCGGAGGACCGAAAGCTCACGTCCAGATTGGCGCCAAGCCTCGAGCTCCTTGATGGCTGCGCTGTCGCGGGTCGCGAGCATCCAGCGCTCGCGCTCGGCGATTTCTTTTGCCTCGTATTCGCGCAGATATACAGCAAGAAACATGAGGTAGAACGCGCAAAGTGCAAACGCCAAAAACTCAACCGTCACCACGGAGCCCGAGTGGAAGAGCGTGGTGTAGACGTTGGTGGCGTAGTCAAAGATGTAATAGACGAGCGGCAGGATGAGCAGAATCTCAAGCTCGGTGGGGCTTTTAACCGCCAGGCGCGGACCGATGTCGCTGGCCCAATGCAGCAGGATCGCAAAGACGGCGACCGTGGTGATAATGCGTGCCGCGTAGTACGCGATTTGCGAGTCGGTGGCGGCGAGTGCGGCGATGCCCATCCAGTTGCTGAACTGGCAGCTCAGATAAGCACTGGTGACGCCCAGCATAACGAGTAGCGGGCTCAGGCGATAGCGCGCGCACAGATAGATGACGAGCGGCAGATGCACGACGAGCGGATATGCCTGACGGGCGAAAAGCTCGCCGCCGACGGCATTGGCGAGGCCGAATGCGCATCCGGTTACGGCGCCGACCATCACCAGCTCAAGCGCGTGACGCCGGTTGATCTCGATGCCGCAGAGTGCCGCCGAGGCAAAAACGCCAAAAAGCAGGGTCGTTGCGTGGTGAATTGCCCAAAGTATCATCTCGGCCGTGGGGAGCATCAGCGCCTCCCACCCTCGAACCGTGCCGCAAAGTAGGCATCCTGGAAACCCTGCTTGCAGCTGCGCGAAAGCGGGATGCACGCGCCCGAGCGCATGACGATGTCCGTGCGGTCAAAGTGATCGATATTGCGCAGGTTGACCTGGTAGCTGCGGTGGCATTTAAAGAAGACCGCGTTTTGCTCCAAGCGGTCCTCGACGCTGCGGAACGACTCGGGTGCCTCGATATCGCGTCCGTCGCGCAGGTGGAAGACCACGTGCTTGTTGCGCGCCTCGGCATATTCGATGTCGGACAGGCTCAGGGCGTGGTAGCCAAAGGAAGTTTTGATCACGAGCTCGTCGGTTGCCGCCGGGCGCATGCTCGAAAGCTCGTCGAGTAACTGCGCCAGGCGTTCGTAAGTCACGGGCTTGAGCAGATAATCGAAGGCGCGGACCTCGTAGGACTCCAGTGCAAACTCGGGCGATGAGGTGAGAAACACCAGACGCACGGCGGTATCGGCCTGGCGCAATTCGCGCGCGGTGTCCATGCCGTTGACGAGCGGCATGATCATATCGAGCAAGATGATGTCGGCGCGCGATGCGGCATGGCGGGCCAGCAGGTCCTCGCCGCGCGTGACGAGCGCAACATTGACCGCCGTGTCCGTTTCGGTCGACCAACGGTCGATCATCCGGTGCAGTCTATCTAGAAAAGCGACATCATCGTCGCAGGCAATAATCTTGAGCATTCGGCCCCCTTAAGTAGTTCGATTTTGCCACATCGGGCACGCGCCGCTTGCGGGGGTGCGGACCGTTTGCGCCTCACGGCGTGCAGCTCGCGCCAAGCGGTGTTGCGGTGGCGAAGATGCCTCCTGCGCTATCGAAAGCCCGGCTATCCTCAGCTTGCCAGTTCGAAAATGGACCTGCCACATGATTGAATCTTTATTTCAACTTTACACCTAGGTTTACAGCTGTCTTGTCAGCTGTAAACCTAGGTGTCATACTAAAGCCCCAAGATTCGCCAAAAGAGAGGGGCCTTGATGGCACAGAGCGCGAACATGGATGCGTCGGAGCTTGCACGCGATATCGCGGCCGGCCTGGCATCGGCAACGACGGCAACGGAGCGTGCGGCACTGGTGCCCGCAGAGCTCGTCGAGGCCATTCAGCAACTAAAAACCCAACGTGACGCGGTGATCCTGGCGCACTATTACGTGGCGCCCGAGGTGCAGGCTGTGGCCGATTACGTCGGCGACAGCTTCTACCTGGCAAAGCTTGCCAAGAGTCTGCCGCAGCAGACTATCGTGCTGTGCGGCGTGGAGTTTATGGGCGAGAGCGCCAAGCTGCTCAACCCCACCAAGACCGTGCTGCTGCCCGAGCCGGGCGCGGACTGCCCCATGGCGCACATGGTCAAGCGCGAGACGGTCGACGCCGCCCGCGCCGAGTACGGTGACGACCTTGCCGTGGTCTGCTACGTCAACTCGACGGTCGAGATCAAGAGCTGGAGTGACGTGTGCGTCACCAGCTCCAACGCCGTCAAGATTGTGTCCGAGCTGCCGCAGCAGCATATCCTGTTCATTCCCGACCAAAACCTGGGCCGCTTCGTAGCCGAGCAGGTGCCGCAAAAGCACGTCATCCTCAACAACGGCTACTGCCCGCGCCATCACATCATCACCGTCGAGCAGATCGTCGACGCGACGGAGGCCCACCCCGACGCGCTCGTGCTGGCGCACCCCGAGTGCAAGGCCGACGTTCTGGCCGAGGCCGACTACATCGGCTCCACCGCCGGCATCATCAAGTATGCCGAGGAGTCGGACGCGAGCGAGTTCATCATCGTGACGGTCCGCGGCGTGCTCTACGAGCTCGAGCGCCGCTGCCAGGGCACCGGCAAGAAGTTCTATTTCCCCGCGGTGCAGCCCACCTGCGTCAACATGGACCTCATCACGCTCGAAAAGCTCGTGCGCTGCCTGGAGACGGGCGAGGGCGAGGTGCAGATCGGCGTCTCGGACGAGGCAGCAGACCAGGCCAAGCTCACGCTCGACCGTATGCTCGAGTACGCAGCACGCTAGAACAATGTTGCATGAGGGACGGTCCCTTATGCCACATTACAAGGGAGAGGATTCCTGTGGAAACCAAACAATACCCCGACATGGAGTGCGACGTCGTTATTGCCGGCTGCGGCGTGGCGGGCCTGTACGCAGCTCTCAACCTGCCGACGAGCACGCGCGTGATCATGCTCTCCAAGGGCGCTGTCGACGAGTGCGATTCGATGCTCGCGCAGGGCGGCATCTGCGTGCTGCCCGAAGGCTCGGACTACGATGCCTTCTTTGAGGACACCATGCACGCCGGCCATTACGAGAACCGCCGCGAGAGCGTCGACATCATGATCCGCTCGAGCCGCTCGGTCATCAACGACCTGCTAGCGATGGGCGTGGATTTTGAGCGCAAGGCCGACGGCAGCCTCGACTTTACCCGCGAGGGTGCACACAGCCGTCCGCGCATTGCCTTCCATGCCGATATCACCGGCAAGGAGATCACGACTAAGCTGCTTCAGGCTGTCCGCAAGCTGGACAACGTGCAGATTTTGGAGCACGTGGCCATGACCGACATCCTGACGGGCGAGCGTGACGGCGACACGGTGTGTGCCGGTGTCGTCGCCGTTTCCGTGGACGAGGACAACTCGGTTCGTCCCGCCGACGAGCTGGTAAATGCCGCTGAGGGCGCGCATGCCGGCGAGCCGTTTAAGATCCATGCCCGCCACACGCTGTGGGCGACGGGTGGCATTGGCGGCGTGTACGACCGCTCGACCAACTACCCGCAGCTCACGGGCGACGCCTGCTACATCGCTCAGGAGCATGGCATTAAGATGGAGCACCTGGACTACGTGCAGATCCATCCCACGGGTCTGTTCTCGCCGCAGCCGGGTCGCACGTTCCTAATCAGCGAGAGCTGCCGCGGCGAGGGCGCGATTTTGCTCAACGCCGCCGGCGAGCGTTTTACCGACGAGTTGCAGCCGCGCGACGTTGTCGCCGCCGCCATCCGCGAGCAGATGAAGCAGGACGGCACCGAGCACGAGTGGCTGAGCTTTGCCCCCGTCGAGCGCGACGTGGTGACCGGGCACTTTGCCAACATTCGCGCGCGCTGCCTGGAGGACGGCCGCGACATCTTGGACGAGCCCATTCCCGTTACGCCGACGCAGCACTACTTTATGGGCGGCGTGTGGGTCGACAAGGACGGCCGCACCTCGATGCCCGAGCTCTACGCCGCGGGCGAGACGGCCTGCAACGGCGTTCACGGCAAGAACCGCCTGGCTTCCAACAGCCTGCTCGAGGCGCTGGTCTGGGGTCGTCGCGCCGCGTGGTATATGCGTACCGGCAAGTCGCTGGCCGTGGAGCAGGCGGGCGAGCCCGCGCTCGATGGCCGTCATCGCGCCCTGAGCGCCGACACCCTGTCAATCGATGATTTGGCCCGCGCCGCCGGCACGCAGGCCGTGGAGGAATAGACCATGAATCCCATTACCATGAAGCTCGTCGCCGATGATCTGATTTTGCAGGCCCTGCGCGAGGACATTACCTTTGAGGACGTGAGCACGGCGAGCGTGTGCCCCACGGCGCGCCCCGCCACGGTGGAGCTTATCGCCAAAGCCGATGGCATCATCGCCGGCCTAGACGTGTTCTCCCGCACCTTTGAGCTGCTGGATCCGCAGAGCTCCGTGTTGTTCGATGTCTCGGATGGCGACGAGGTACACGCCGGCGACCATGTGGGTCAGGTGCGCGGCGACGCGCGCGTGTTGCTTTCGGGCGAGCGCGTGGCGCTCAACTACCTGCAGCGCATGAGCGGCATCGCTACTTACACGCATCGGATGGCGGCTGTGCTCGAGGGCACCAAGACCGTGCTTGTCGACACGCGCAAGACCACACCGGGCATGCGTGTGTTTGAAAAGGCGGCAGTCGAGATCGGCGGTGGCAGCAACCACCGCTATAACCTGTCGACGGCTGTCATGCTCAAGGACAACCACATCGACGCCGCCGGTGGCGTGACGCGTGCGATCGAGATGGCGCGCGCCCATGCATCGTTTACCACGACGGTCGAGATCGAGTGTGAGAACCTGGACATGGTGCGCGAGGCTGTGGAGGCCGGCGCCGATATCATCATGTTCGACAACATGACCCACGACGACATGGCTGCCGCGATTGAGCTTATCGCCGGCCGCGCCAAGACCGAGTGCTCGGGCAATGTGGATGCCAGCAATATCCGCGCGCTCGCCGACCTGGGCGTTGACTTTATTAGCTCGGGCGCCCTGACGCACTCCGCGCCGATCCTCGACCTCTCGCTTAAGCACCTGCGTCTGCTGGACGGTAAATAATGAACGCCCGCGAGCGTCGCCGTGCCATCATGGACGTGCTCGAGGTGGCCAAGGAGCCCGTTTCGGGCAGCGCACTTGCCCGCGAGGTTGGCGTGAGCCGTCAGATCGTGGTTCAGGATATTGCCCTGCTGCGTGCCGATGGGCACGATGTCGTGGCGACCAACCGTGGTTATGTGCTGCAGGAGGCCCCCAGCAGCCCCGCCGTGCCCACGCGTCTTGTTAAGGTGCGCCACAGCGTGGAGCAGGCGGGCGACGAACTTACGAGTATCGTCGACGCGGGTGGCGCCGTGCTTAACGTGATCGTCAACCATCGTGTGTACGGCAAGATCACGGCCGACCTGGACATCCGCAATCGTCGCGATGTTGAGCGCTACCTGCACGATATCGAGAGCGGCAAGAGTTTCCCGCTACTAACGGTGACGAGCGGCTATCACTTCCATCGCATCGCGGCGGAGGACGAGCAAACCCTCGACGAGATCGAGGCGATGCTCAAGGAGAAAGGCTACTTGGCGGACCTAATGCCCTACGAAGACGATCTGTCCTAGTAACGACGAATGCAAAAGGAGGCCTCCGCGGCGATGCGGAGGCCTCCTTTTTTGTGCACGGTGTACTTTTGAGTGTGCAAGTGGGGGAGTTGTTACTCCTCGACGATCTCGGTGATCG